>JAHBUP010000001.1:3600000-3900000 GCA_019638015.1 Melioribacteraceae bacterium
TTTTTTATCTTTGATTTTTATTCCAGTCAATTTAGCTCTCTCTTCTTCCCTTTTCTTCTTTCTATCCTCGGCAAGTTTTCTCTCTTCTTTTCTTTGATTCTCATTTAGAGAAACTGTTTTCTTTGATTGATTAGCATTAAACTCGGCAATTTCATCTAAATGAATTTGATACTCGGGATCTGTTTTCATTCTATGATCATGTTTTTTCAGCAGCATCTGAATAATATCTTCATACTCATTCACTTTGCTGAACTGTGTAGTATTAATTTTATCGAATGCAAGAGCGCTCGGTTTAGCCCGTTCCCCCATCTCTTCAGTTTCGTAAGGGGACGGAAATTCTATATCCGGCTGAACTCCTAATCTTTGAGTGGAATTACCGGTAATTCTGTAAAACTTTGCGACTGTCATTTTAATCTGTCCCATTTTTTTATTTGAAACCGGAACAATTTTATTAAGATCAATCATGTTTTGAACAGTACCTTTGCCGTACGAATTTTCACCCAAAACAATACCTGCTCCATAATCTTGAATAGCGCCGGCAAAAATTTCCGAGGCTGATGCGCTGAATCTATTAATAATTACCGCGAGCGGACCATTATAATACACATTGGCATCGTAATCGTTTTCAACCTCGATAATATTTGTTGAATTTCTCACCTGCACAACGGGACCCGTTTTAATAAACAAACCGGTTAAACTAATTGCTTCTTGAAGCGAACCGCCCCCATTATTTCTTAAATCTAAAATTACCCCATCAACTTTTTCTGTTTTGAATTTATCAAGTATCTTTTTTACATCACGTGTTGTCGAGCGGTAATCGGGTTTCCCCAATCTATGTCCTTCCCAATCAGTGTAAAAGGAGGGTAATTTAATTACTCCATATCTGTAATCAATTCCTTCATTTCTAATATTAATTATTTCATCCTTAGCCGCTTGATCTTCTAACTTTACTTCTTCTCTAACAATTTTTATTTCCTGAGGAGCGCCGTTTATACCATCTTTTGCTTTTAAAATAGATAAACGAACAGTGGTGCCTTTTTTACCTCTAATTAATTGAATTGCGTCATCCAATCTCCAGCCAATAATATCAACCAGTTCACCATCTTCTCCTTGTCCAACGGCAATAATTCTATCTTCTTCCTGGAGAAGACCGCTTTTAAATGCTGGTCCACCAGCTACAATACCGGCAACAATAGTATAATCATTTTCGGAACGAAGTGTAGCGCCAATACCTTCAAGAGAGAGCTTCATCGCAATATTAAAATTGTCTGAAGCCGCGGGAGAAAAATAATCTGTGTGAGGATCAATTACCTGTGTAAATGAATTAACAGCTAATGAAAAAACATCTTCTGCTTCGTACTGCAAAATTATTTTATGAAAATTTTGATATCGCTTCAATATAACTTCGGCAGAACTTTTTTGATCTTTTCCGCTAAGTACTAAATTAAGAATATCACTTTTAACCCGCAGTCTCCATAGTTCGTTAAGCTCTTCAGGAGAAATCGCCCAGGGCAACTCTTTACGATCGGGGACGAATGATTCATCCACCGTAAAATCAAACTCTGTACTCAAAAGATTCCGAACATGCTTTATTCTTTCGTCTAATCTGTTCTTATAAATATTAAATATTTTGAAGGGTACTTCTAAATTTCCTTCTTTTAAAAAATCATCAAACTGAAGTCTGTAGGTTTCAAACTCATCAATATCAGATTTCAAAAAGTAGAGTTTATTATTATCTAAATTTTGAATGTACTCATCAAAGATTTTGGAAGATAATGAATCATTTAACACTTGCTTTTTATAGTGGTAACTAGAAAGCATTTGTGTAATTACCTGACTAGTCCTTTTGTGAAATTCGTCCGGTATTACTACTGCCGATGAATCAATTTTATGATTTTTATTTAATACCGCTTCAGGGTTTTGAGCAAATATATTTATAGCCAAAACGAAAAGGGTAAATACGATAAGTTTTTTCATTTATTTCCCGATAGTTAAATTATTGAGTCTTTCATACAAACTTAGTCGATCAATGTTTCGTGTAAAACTTGATCCCTATCAATAACAAATAAAATCAAAAATAAATTCTATTTTAATTTTTATAGAATAATTCGACTCTGCCAATTTGAGCTTTTTCTTTGAATACTATTTTCAGATATCTATAATTAGAAGCATCACTTAATTGAGTATGATAATTAATTGGAACCCAGTACCCATAATATTCTTGTCCAGAAAAATTCGAATTTGATGACATTTCCAGACTTTCATAATTCAGATTATCGAGCGAAACAAAAAATTCGAGCACCGATTCATTCATTTCGGCAAATGTAAAAAGATTAATTTCGCTCAATTTTCCATTAACCATATAAATAATTTCAGTATCCTCTTCAGCGTGTAATCTATACATATCCTCTCTAAATACTCTGTCGTTTTCCGAATCAATTCGAACATCACCTCTCCAGTAAAATAGATTCCCATGATTATTTCCATTATCAACTAAACATTTATTTTCAACGTTAACTGGACCAACAATATTGGAGTATTCGGATTTTCCAGCGGAGTTTTTTGCTGTTACTCTGTAAAAATAACTTTTCCCAATCTCTGAACTTTCGTCATTAAATAGAGGGAAATATTGAACCTCGGAATCATCGATATCAAAACCTACTATTTGCCAATTTCCATTTACAGTCTCAGATCTTTCAACATCATAAGTAGCCGCACCAACAGAACCCTGCCAGGAAATATGAGCAGGGTTTTCAATGGGTAATAATTTAGGTGCGATAGGAATTTCCAACTGAGGAACTGGTAGTCCTCTAATTTCAAAAGCTTTTTTTCTCATTAAGGATAAAAGATTTTTTTCATCATATTCATTACCGGAATTAAATCCTGGCCAATGATAAGCTTTATATATTCCAAAACCGAGCGGTTCGGAATGCCAATAAAATCCACCCTCTCTTCTGTGATATCTCAAACTCCAAATCATAGCTCCGGCAATATTTGAATTAATAATTTTATTAAGTGCATGTTCAATTGCCGGCGTTCCAATAAATCCAAATTCACCAACTACATACACTTTACGATTTCCCAACTGGGTAATCCGGTCATCCAAATTTTGAAATAATTCAGATGGATCTACTTCGTAATGATGTGTTGTTACAATATCGATTGATGGCTCATTTAGAGCTTCTTCAAAAAAGGGAGTGTTATTAATTGCGTTAAATCCATCCATAACAAGATGATTCTGATCTAAACTTTTAATGTACCTGGTAATTTCTCTCGTCCATGAAAAAGGAGCGGTTAATTCATTCCCCGTCTCCCAGCATAATATTGCTTTGTCATCTTTATATGGAATTCCCGTGACTGAATTAATTCTATTAATAACAAATTTTATTGTTGCTTTTACATCTTCAATTAGCTGGGGATCGGTCCAAAATTCATCTTCTGTTTTATCCCGGAATTCGGCATACTGTGGTCTTCCTCCCATCCATTGCCAGCAGTTTACAAATGGAAGTATCAATCTGATACCTACTTTATTCGCAACAGCCAGCATCGTATCCATTGTTTTGAATGACTCCTCATCAAACTTATTTGGTGCAAGAACATAAGTTGGATAGGACTCTTCCCTAATATTTCTAACTGGAATTGTATAATTGCGTATTACTTGTCCCCCAAGCTGTTTAACGCTTTCCATCGCATCAATTAATTCAAATGTATTGGGCATTCTGTAGGGATGTTTTACTTCAGGAGCAAATTCATCTTCAACATAATTAAGGTTTGGAATATTGAAGGATATAAAGCGGAATTCTTTATCGCCGTCGTATAACTTACCTTCTTTAGCAGTAATAAAATTTTGAAATACAGACTGCTGAGCAGATAGTGATCTATTTATTAATATCAATAATAGAATGGTAATAACTATGCAAGTTCTAAACATTCTACCTCCTTAAGTAATTCAATTTATTTCTACTCAAAAATACATTAAATTCAATTAAGTATTTAAGGGGAATAATTGAATATTGATATTGTGAGAAAACATTCTTTAGCGAAAAAGGGAACAAGCGAAGATTTCCCTTTCGATGAAGATACCCTTGTATTAAGGGTGGGGAAAAAGATGTTCGCGTTAATTAGTGTTACTGAGCCATTCCGTATAAATTTGAAATGCGATCCTGAACTTGCCGTTGAATTACGGGAAAAGTATGACGCTATTACTCCCGGTTTTCATATGAATAAAACACATTGGAACACTGTGAACTTCGACGGCTCTATACCCGATAAGGAGATTCTTGAAATGATTGACCATTCTTATAATTTGGTTTTTGTTTCACTTCCGAAAAAGATTAGACTTGAAATTGGTGAGGGAGAATAATAAGAACACCGGACGCCAAAATTTAGCATCCGGTGTTAATCAAAGATTAATCGATGTATAAATATCGTTTAATTTTTTGAGTTGGAGTTTTTTCAAAAGGTTCTCTCTGTTCTATAACTTTATGAATTCTTGAGAAAGTATTTATTTTAGCATTAACATCTAACAATATTGAATCGATGACAGAATTAATTATCTCGCGCGCTTTATGATCATTTAACTTTGCGATGTTATGTTCCGCTTCAATTACCTCATAATTTAGAAATATTCTGGCAACAAGCTGATCCCCTTTGGGAAGAACTAAAGATTCGAGTACAATTGGATTTTCATTAATTATAGATTCGATTTCTTCGGGATAAACATTCTTTCCGTTTGAACCAATAATTACATTTTTGCTTCTTCCCTTTATATACAAAAAACCATCTTTATCAAACACGCCTAAATCGCCGCTTTTAAACCATCCATCTTTAGTAAAGACCTCATTCGTTTTATCGGGATCTTTATAATATCCCTTCATTACATTTGGACCCTTTATTAATATTTCCCCTTCTCCATTAATTGGATCGGGACTATCAATTTTCACTTGCATCCATTTCATTGGTTTACCGCAGGATCGAAAGCGGACATTTTCCGGACCGGTTCCGGTTACCAAAGGAGATGTTTCTGTAAGTCCATACCCAATTGCATAAGGAAATCCGGCTTCTCTTAAAAATGTTTCAACATCGGCCGAAATTGCCGCTCCGCCGATACAAAACATTCTTAACTCGCCGCCAAATGTTTGTTTTAATTTACCACCAGCGATGTGATTAAGTTTTTTTCTTACAGCAGGCAGTTTGTACAAAGACCTCACTAAAAACTTTTTCTTTATTTCGGGAAGGATTCTAAGCCGGTATATTTTTTCTATTACTAATGGTACTGCCAGCATTACAGTAGGTTTTACTTTTTTGAGAGCGGGAAGCAGTGCCGCCGCGGTTGGGGGTTTATCAATATAAGTTACCGATGCACCTTTAATGAATGGAACTACGAGTCCCAATGTTGATTCCATCGTATGAAATAATGGAAGAATGGAGAGCATTCTATCATTTTCGTCCATATGAATCATATCAAGAGTTGAGAGAGCGTCTGAAACAATATTTTTATGAGTAAGCATAACTCCTTTTGAATGACCTGTAGTACCGGAGGTATAGAGAATTAGAGCAATATTATCTTCTTCAACTTCCGATGGAATAATACCAACAAGTTTTAATGCCGCTTCTTTTATTTTAGCAAATTCCTTTTTACCGCCGGAAATTACTTCTTTAACAATATCGTTTTTTGTGTTGGGGGGTATTATAGAAAAATCATCAAGCAGTAATTGTGTGCTTAATGTATCAGATTGAATATCCTCAATTTTATTGTACAACTTTGCGGAAACCAATATTACTTTACTTTCAGAATGTCTTAGGATATGGGCAATTTCTATTGTGCTAAACTCAACCATAATTGGAACAGCAATAGCGCCAATTGTGGTAATGGCAAAATAAGCTATACCCCAGTTAGGCTGGTTCTCGCTTAAAATTGCCACCTTATCACCGGCTATGATTCCACTTTCTTTCAAAAAATTAGTGAGGATATTAACACTCTTTTTAAATTGATGGTAACTAATTTCCTTGCCATCAACAAATGATACAAAGGTTCTTTCTCCCCATTTTTCAGTGCTGGAGTTTAAAACATGATGCAGCGTTAGTTTTTTTATATCTGACATCTTCTTCTCATTTATTTATCAAAAATTTACGGAAAGATTTTGGAATGATTAACAAATAAATTCAATTAGTTTTTAATGAACCCTCTCAAACCGGGTCGACATGAACAAAAACTTTTTGAACTTCTTCCATTTCTTCCAACTTAAACCGAACAGTATTGCCGATATCATGGGTAATTGAAGTAGCGCTGTCTTTATCTACTTCAATATGAATTTCTATATGAAATTTATTCCCGACATAGTGAGACCGGATATCATTAATACCTTTAACCCCCTTAATACCACATGTAATCTTTCTAATATTATCTTCAAATTCGGCTGAAGCAGAACGCCCCATTAAATAATCTAAATTTTCTTTGGCTACTTCGTATCCTGATTTAAAAATAAAAAATGCTACTAGGATTCCCGCAATGCTATCAAATGAATTAATATTATAGGATGTGCCAATAATTCCCACTAAAGCTATTGATGACGCCAGAACATCATTTACGCTATCAACCGATGCGGCTCGAACAGCGGGACTATTAAACAACTTACCAATTTTAACCTGATACCGGCTTAGAACTATCTTTGTAATAATTGTAGTAATTAGAACAATATAAACAATTGGATTTGTGCTTACATCTTGAGGGTCGATTAAACGTTTTACCGATTCTTCAATTATATTAATACCAACCACAAACGCAAAAACAGAAAGAATGAAAGCCGCAATAGGTTGAGCGGCGTTATGACCGAATTGATGTTTGTGATCCGGTTTCTCACGGCTCATTTGTACTGATATTTTTATTCCTATTGAAACAAGAACATCGGTAAATGAATTAAGCGCTTCCGAAATTACAGCAATCGAATTTGAAAGCACACCCACGATTGCCTTTATAATAAAAAGAAAAG
Organism: Melioribacteraceae bacterium; assembly: GCA_019638015.1. NCBI lineage: Bacteria > Pseudomonadati > Ignavibacteriota > Ignavibacteria > Ignavibacteriales > Melioribacteraceae > Melioribacteraceae bacterium. The sequence continues at coordinate 3,606,993 of JAHBUP010000001.1, forward strand.
TATTTATTATAAGCGCGACATCGGTCGCGCGTTTTAATCTATGAGACATTATAATATCAAATTATAGTTGTTTAAAAATGGGTTAATATTAATTACGATTTCTCTCCCCAAACCTCAGCAAGAGTTACAATCATTTTAACTGCGGCTTCCATATCCTGCGCGGCTACATATTCTGTATATGCATGAAAATTATGACCGCCGGCGAATAAATTAGGGGTTGGCAATCCCATATAACTCAATCTTGATCCATCTGTACCTCCGCGAATAGCCGAGTTAATAGGTTTTATTCCCAATCTATTCAAAGCTTCAACTGCGTTGGCTTCAACTTCAGGATGTTTATCAAGTACATATTTCATATTGCGATATTGTTGTATTACTTCAAAATCGAAGGAGGAACCGGGGAATTCAAGTACTGTTCTCTCGCACATTTCTTTCAAAAAGTTTTCAAATTCAACCAGTTTTTCAGCGGTAAAATCACGGATAATAAATTTAAGCGTAGTTACTGTTTCATTACCGTTAATCTGGTTTGGATGAACATATCCTTCCCTCTTTTCAGTTGTTTCGGGGGAAAGTGTATTTTTGGGCAGCATCTCCAAAAATCTGGCAGCGACTTTAACAGCATTAATCATTTTATTTTTAGCATAACCGGGATGCACGTTTTTACCATTAAATTTAATTACCACCGCATCGGCGCTAAATGTTTCTGTTTCAACTTCACCGCGGGTAGAGCCATCAATTGTGTAGGCAAACTTTGCGCCGAATTTTTGAACATCAAATTTTTCGGTACCGCGCCCAACTTCCTCGTCGGGAGTAAAGCATATTCTAATTTTACCATGCTTAATTTCGGGATGCTGTATTAAATAATTCATCGCGTCGATAATTTCGGCAATACCGGCTTTATCATCGGCGCCTAAAAGTGTGGAGCCGTCAGATGTAATTATATCAAACCCGATCATTTCACTTAATTCAGGATTACCTGCGGCATCAATTACTTGTGAGTTTTGAGGAAGAACAATATCTCCCCCCTTATAATTATTATGAATTATTGGATTTACATCTTTTCCACTAACAGCGGGAGAGGTATCAACATGAGCAATAAATCCAATAACCGGCACATCTTTATCAATGTTCGAGGGTAAAGTTGCCATTACATAGCCATATTCATCCATTTCAACATCGGCCAGACCAATCTGCTTTAATTCATCTACTAATGCTTTAGAAAGCTCCAATTGTTTTAAGTCACTGGGAAAGGAAACCGATTCTTCATCTGAAGTAGTCTCATATTTTACGTATTTTAGAAAGCGGTCAACAACCGTAAATGCATAATTAGGATCGAACATAGAAACCTCACTGTAAGTGTTATTGAATCTTTTTATGCAAGTTAATAGAAAATTGGTGTGATAAACAAACCATTTGATAAATTCCAAATTAGGAGCTTTAATGAACGCAATTGAAATTATCAGAAGAAAAAGAGATGGGTTCTCGCTTTCAAAAAATGAGATTGAATATTTAATTACAAATTACACTAATGGTAAAATCCCCGATTATCAATTCTCCGCTTTTTTAATGGCGGCGTTTATTAAGGGAATGAATAAAGAGGAGACTGCTCAACTAACTAATTCCATGCTATACAGCGGTAAAGTAATTAACCTAAATGAAATTAAAGGGAAAAAAGTAGATAAACATTCTACCGGTGGAGTTGGAGATAAAACATCATTAATATTGGCGCCTATTGTTGCCGCCGCGGGTGTTAATGTTCCAATGATTAGCGGACGGGGTTTGGGGCATACCGGCGGAACTTTAGATAAACTTGAGGCAATCCCCGGTTTTATTACAAATTTAACTCTGCCTAAATATAAATCGGTGATTAAAAAATGCGGCGCGGTTTTGATTGGGCAGACAAAAGATATTGCCCCGGCTGATAAATTAATTTATGCTCTTCGCGATGTTACCGCTACAGTTGAATCAATTCCATTAATTACCGCAAGTATCATGAGTAAAAAATTAGCCGAGGGAATTGATGGATTAGTTCTCGATGTAAAAACAGGCAGCGGCGCTTTTATGAAAAATTACGATGACGCGGTTCAACTTGCTAATTCATTGACAAATACGGCTAAGGCATTCGGAAAAAAAGTTATTGCTTATGTAACCGATATGAATCAACCTCTTGGAAATTATATCGGCAATTGGCTTGAGGTTTATGAAAGCATCAAAGTATTGAAAAATGAACAGCCTGGTGATTTGATGGAACTGAGCTTATTGCTTTCGGGGGCAATGATATTTTTAGGAGGCAAATCGAAATCGGTTGAACAGGGAATTGAGATTGCACGCAGGCAAATCGAAAATGGCAACGCGTTTAAAAAGTTTGTGGAAATAGTAAAACTTCAGGGAGGAGATATTTCCTTTATTAACAATCCGGAGAAATATCCAAAATCAAAAATTCATGATAAAATATTAGCGGGGAAAACCGGCTACATCAAATCAATTAATTCATTTGAAATTGGAATGGCTTCATTGATGCTGGGTGGAGGCAGATTAAAATTAGATGATGTAATTGACCCGAAAGCCGGGATTATCTTCTATCCTAAAATCGGGCAGAAAATATCTAAAGGTGAGTTGATTGCCGAAATTTTTACAGATAAAAAGTTTATGGTTGAAGAGACTAAAACCAAAATTATTAATTCAATTACTATCTCTTCTAAAAAGTGTGAGCCGGTTTCATTAATAAAGACAATAATTAAGTGATGAAAAATATTTTTGATGATATTAAAACACCGACTCTATTTCTCGATAAAGAAAAATGTGTCGCTAATATTTCCAGAATGGCAGAGAAAGCAAAAAAGCAAAATTTAATTTTCCGCCCCCATTTTAAAACTCATCAATCATTAGAAATTGGTAAGTGGTTTAGAGAGTTTGGTGTTAATAAGATTACAGTTTCATCATTACAGATGGGAGAGTATTTTGCCGATGATGGATGGAAGGATATAACCGTTGCATTCCCTATAAATATTAGAGAAATAGAAAGGATTAATTTATTAGCGGCGAAAATTAAGTTGAATATACTTGTTGAATCGGTTGAAGCAATTATATTTTTGAATTCGAAGCTTACTTGTCCTGTAAATTATTTTATAAAGATAGACAGCGGATATCATAGAACCGGGGTTGATCCGCAGGACACAAAATTAATTTCTGATATTATCGAGGCGTCAGATAAAAATCCCAAGTTAAAGTTTGCCGGATTTTTAACACATGCCGGGCATTCTTACAAGTGTCGTGGAATTGAAGAAATAGAAAATGTGCACAGTTCAAGTAAGGATGTAATGATAAAACTAAAGCAAGATTTTGCTTCACTTAATCCGGTGATATCTATTGGAGATACTCCCTCATGCAGTGTTACAAATGATTTTGCGGGGATTGACGAGGTGCGTCCAGGTAATTTTGTTTTTTATGATTACACACAATATTTAATTGGTTCATGCTCACTTGATGAAATTGTTACGGCAATGGCATGCCCGATTGTAGCAAAACATTCATCACGAAATGAAATTGTAATTTATGGTGGTAGTCATCATTTTTCGAAAGATTCAGCTATTGTAAGTAATGGACAGACGAGCTATGGGTTAGTAGTTAATTTAAATGATAATGGCTGGACATTTTTTGAAGAAGAATGCCATGTAATTAGTCTAAGTCAAGAACATGGAATTATTCGCGCTACAGATAAAATATTTAACAAGTATAGTATTGGCGGTATAATTGGCATTATTCCAATCCATTCGTGCTTAGCCGCAATAGCAATGGGGCGATATTTAGCATTTGAGAAAAATGGAATATCGTATTGGGTCCAGCATATCTAAGGCGAAATGAAATACTTTTTAACTTTAGATTAAATTCTCAAAACAGTTCTACATCTATTTTCTTAATTCTAAGTTCTTAGATGATTCTCCGCCAAAGGCGGATAAACCTGCCAAGTTTTGCTTACTAAACGAGGCGGACAGACTCTACACTCAACACTCTTTATTCTCTACTGTTTTAAAACCCTCCCGCTTGTCCATCCTTTCTCGATTCCGATGCGCCATAATAAACTTTGTTTTCGTAATCAAACATTATTGCCTGATAGCCTCCATAATTACCAACATCGAAACGCACTTTGTGCCCCATCTTAACCAGCTCACGAATCACCTCATAATCAAATCCGGTTTCGAGACAAACCTCACCGCCACTTGTCATTTTTTCGCCGGTTGGTTCGGATGAACCTTCATGCAGAATTCTTGGGGCGTCCCCCGCTTCCTGAATGCTCATTCCAAAATCGATAATGTTCATTACTATTTGCGCGTGTCCTTGCGGTTGAGTAGCGCCTCCCATAACTCCAAAACTTAAAAATGGTTTTCCATCTTTAGTAACAAAAGCTGGAATGATTGTATGAAATGGTCTTTTATGAGGAGCGTAAGAGTTGAAATGTCCCTCTTCAAGAGTGAACATTTCACCACGATCTTGAAGAACGAAACCCAGTTTGTGGGGAGTCATCCCGCTTCCCATTCCACGGTAGTTGCTTTGAATTAATGAGATCATATTACCTTCAGCATCGGCGACAGTGAGATAGATTGTATCCCCCTCATTCAATGCGGGATTGCCTGCATCAACAGTTCTCGCGGCTCTGTTATCATTAATTAATTTTCTTCTTGTCTCGGCATACTCTTTTGATATTAATTCCTTAACCGGAATTTTATTGAACTCAGGATCAGCGTAAAATTTTGCACGGTCTTCAAACGCTAATTTTTTAGCCTCAATGAAATAGTGAATATGTTCTTTAGAACCAAAGCCAAAATCCTTAATTGGATATTTCTCTAATATATTCAACATTTGAAGCGCCGCAATTCCTTGTCCGTTAGGAGGCAATTCCCAAACATCATAACCACGGTAATTTGTAGAAACAGGTTCAATCCAGGTAGAAGTATGCTCTTCAAAATCTTTTTTTGTGAGAAATCCGCCAACCTCTCTCATATAAGATTCAATTCTTTCGGCAACTTCACCTTTATAAAAATAATCTCTCCCATTTTCCGCGAGCTTTTGATAAGTATCGGCTAAAAATAGATTCTTCCAAATTTCCCCTTTTGCCGGACCTCTCCCATTTTTCATAAATATTTCTTCGAAGCCGGGGAATTGTTTTAATGATTGAGCATTGCGCTGCCAGTAGTAGGAAATTAATTCTGAAACCGGAAATCCATCTCTCGCATATTTAATTGCCGGCGCAAGAATTTCGGTCATCTTTAATTTTCCAAATTTTTTATGAAGCTCGAACCAGCCGTCAACACAACCGGGCACACTCACAGGCAATGGTCCAAGCGGTGGGATTCTTTTAATATTATTTTTTTTGAAATGTTCTATTGTTAATGAATAGGGGGAACGCCCGCTTCCATTTAATCCATATAATTTTTGATCTTTAGCGCTCCATACAATCGCGAATAGATCACCGCCAATTCCGCATCCGGTAGGTTCCATTAAACCAAGACAGGCATTAGCCGCTATTGCCGCATCAATTGCGCTGCCTCCATTTTTCAAAATATAGAGCGCCACTTGTGTTGCAAGGGGCTGACTGGTTGCCGCCATTCCATGCTGTGCTATTACTTCGGAACGGGTCGCAAATTTTTTGCCCGTAATTCTATCCTGTGCAAAACTTACAGTCAGCATTAGCAGAAACAAGTATAAAGTATTTTTGATTGTGTTCATGGATTTGCCCAATTGTTAACATACTATTTGCTTAAAATAATGCTATTATTGTATAAAATTCTTGAAATGACAATTAATAATCAAAAGGAGGATATATGTTTTTTGTATTTGGGATAATAATAATTGCGATATCAATTGCGGCATATTCAAATCTTAAGAAGATGGGAAGATACCGGGAAGCTCGATTCGCTTTTGGCGGAATGTTTTTAGGCGCGCTAATTCTACTTTTCAGATTATTCACTGTTGTACCCGCCGGTACCGTTGGAGTTGTTGATTTTCTGGGAAATGTTAGCGCAACGACCCTTAAAAGCGGAGTTAATATTGTTAATCCGCTGGCAAATGTTATAAAGTTCAGCATTAAGACTCAAGAATTGAAAGAGATGATGAATGTTCCCTCAAAAGAGGGTTTGAGTGTTCAACTTGAAATAAGTTTATTGTTCAGTCTCGATCCGGATAACGCCTCAAAAATTTATAAGACTGTTGGGGAAAATTATCAGGAGATAATTCTTGTTCCACAATTCCGCTCGGTGGTGCGTGGTGTAACCGCCAAATATGACGCAAAAGCATTATACACGGCATCCCGTGAACAGCTTGCTCATGAGATAAGATCGGAACTGGAAAAATTAGTTGGTCCGCGTGGAATTTTAATTGAATCGGCACCAATGAGGCAAATTATACTCCCAACCGGATTAACAGCATCAATTGAGGAAAAATTGAAATCGGAGCAGGAAAGTCAAAGAATGCAATTTATTCTTAAAAGAGAAGAGCAGGAAGCTGAAAGAAAAAGAATTGAAGCAAAAGGGATTTCTGATTTCCAGGATATAGTTTCGCGTGGTATAAGCACACAATTATTGCAATGGAAAGGAATTGAGGCAACAGAAAAGCTGGCTAATTCCACAAACTCTAAAATTGTTATTATCGGTTCAGGAAAAGATGGATTACCCATTATTCTCGGGAATTAATAAATAGCAGTAGTGAAGATATTCAATGTAATTCCTCGATGGACTCGAAATGACTAACAACCGTCATCCCGAGTTTATCGAGGGATGAAGCTGCCCTGACATGTCTCGATAACAAAAAGAAATAGCATTCCAACTCGACATGACGGAAATCCAGCATAACGGACTCGAAATGATGAATATCATGAATTTTTGCACTTTCATTAAAAAAACTAATCCTTTATCTTTGCCCCATGCGAAAAAAGATTTACATATTAATTTCGATTATTTATCTATTCTCCACAATTGGAGTTCAGTTCGCGTATCATTTCTGCGGTGATTATGTATTTGATGTTTCTCTCTACGCCTCAAATCTAAACGAAGAACCTGAAGGGTGCTGTGAAGATCAATGTGATGATTCATGCTGTACCACCGATACGAAACAAATTAAAGTAAGCGATGAACAGCAACCGGTAGTAAAATTTGAAGAACAGGAATTAACAGTTGTAGCTGAATTGGTTTCGACCGATACTAATTTCTCAAATTCATTAGCATCTTTAAATAATGAGTTATTAGATTTTTACTCTCCCCCGCCCAATAAACTAAACATTCTCTACTGTACATATCTTATTTAATATTCTCCTTTTATAGCATTTAAACAGTAACAGCCTGGCTGTTATTATTCATTTTAAATTTTTAAAAGGAGAAAACCATGAAACGTTCAATTTCTTTAATACTATTATTTGTTTTGTTATCTATGTCTAACGCGCAGGATAAAAAAGTAGTTGAAACCGATTTTAAAGTATTCGGCAATTGTAATATGTGTAAAAACAGAATCGAAAAAGCAGTGAAGATCTCTGAAGTGAAATTTGCTAAGTGGGATAAAAAATCAAAAATGCTAAAAGTAGCTTTTGAATCAACCATAACAGCAGATTCACTTCAAAAAAGAATTGCCGCTGTTGGACATGATACTGAAAAATTCAAAGCGAATGATGAAGTATATAAAAATTTACCCGGATGCTGCTTATACCGTGATAAACCAACTACTCATTAATTAAAGCCGGGGTAAGAAATGAAAAAGTATATTTTATTATTCGTTCTGCTCGCGTTCAATTTTGCATATTCTCAGAACAGTTTGAGCGGAACAGTTTATGATGCTCATGAAAAAAATCATAAGCATCCACTTGTTGGCGCTAATATTATTTGGCTTGGAACTAATATTGGAACATCCACAAATGAAAACGGAGAATTCCAAATAAAGCGTTCTTCTCTTTCCAATAAACTGCTGGTTTCATTTATTGGATATATTTCAGATACAATTACTGTTGGTAATGAATCAAACATACAAATTGAATTGAAGCAGGAAGATGTTAAACTTAATGAAGTGAGTGTTACCGGAAGCCAGAGCCCGACTTATACAGATTACTTTGGTGTAGAAAATAAATCGGTTATGACTCAAAAGGAATTAACCAAAGCCGCATGCTGTACTCTTTCGGAAAGTTTTGAGACTAATCCTTCAATAGATGTATCGTTCACAGACGCGATTACGGGAGCCCGTCAAATTGAGATGCTGGGGCTATCGGGAATATATACACAATCAACTCTCGAAAATTTACCATATATACGTGGACTTATAAGCAATGTTGGTCTAACCTATGTTCCCGGTCCTTGGGTAAAAGCAATAAATGTCGCAAAGGGAATTGGCTCAGTGGTAAATGGTTTTGAATCTATCACCGGTCAAATTGATGTTGATTTATTTAAACCATTCGCGATTGATGAGAAGCCAATTCTTTTAAATGTTTATGGAGATTACGACAGAAGAGTTGAAGGAAATATAAATTACCGTCATGCTATTAATGACCAAATATCATTTGTAACTCTACTTCACGCAAGCTCACGTCAACATGGATTTGATATGAATAACGATATGTTTATTGACATGCCGAAATTCTCAATATTTAATTTGATGCAGAGGTGGCAGATTCATTTTGAAAATGGATGGGAATCGCAAGTGGGATTTCAATTATTGAGTGATAAAAAAGAAGGGGGCTCCTTTGAGAATTCACTTTATAATTTTTCGACAGATGGAAAACAATTTAATATTTATGGAAAAACCGGATATGTGTTTCCGGAAAGTGAGTACAAGTCATTTGGTTTTCAATGGTCATTTAACCGATATGAGCAAAATTCACTTTTTGGAATAAAAGATTATTCGGGTATTCATAATAACGGATATTTGAATTTTATTTATCAATCCGATTTAGGCGACGCAAAACATAAATTTAGAACCGGGGTAAGTTTTCTCTTTGATCAGTTTGAAGAGAGATTTACAACTTTGAACTTTACCAGAACAGAAAGAATACCCGGCGCATATTTTGAGTATTCTTATAATGATGATGATAAATTTTCCGCAGTAGTTGGATTGAGAAGCGATTATCATAATTATTTTGGAATGATGTTCACTCCCCGGATTCATCTTCGTTATGCACCAAGTCCCGACTGGGTTTTACGCGCTTCGGGAGGAAGAGGATTTAGAAACTCCAATATATTTTCAGAAAATATTTCCTTATTTGCCAGTTCGAGAAATTTGATGATTAATGCATCTGAAAATTTTGGATATGGACTTCCGCTGGAAACCGCATGGAATTTTGGATTTAATCTTACTCACTATTTCCTCTTTGATTATAGAGAAGGAACTATTTCGATTGATTTTTACAGAACAAAATTTGAAAATGTAACAATTGCCGATCTTGATACAAACCCGCAGCGTATAATTTTTTCATCGGTTGAAAATGGAATGTATTCCAATAGTTTTCAGGCAGAGCTAAACTTTAAACCATTTGAAAGCATTGATTTTAGAGCGGCGTATCGTTTGCTTGATGTAAATCAATTATTAAATAACTCATGGGTTCAAAAATCTCTTAGTTCAAAACATAGAGCCCTTATTAATATTGGCTGGGCATCTTCGACCAATGAAGAGGATATTCAAACTAAATTTGATATTACACTAAATTGGTTTGGAGAAAAAAGAATTCCCTCAACAGCTTCCAATCCGGCAAATTTGAGAATGGATGAAACTTCCCCCTCTTTTGCAGTAGTTAACGCGCAGATCACCAGAACGATAATTTTTGATCTCGAATTATATATAGGTGTCGAAAATCTCTTCGATTTCAAACAGAACAATTTGATAATTGATCCGGGGAATCCTTATGGAAGTTATTTCGATGCATCTCTTATTTGGGGACCGGTGAATGGCAGAATGGTCTATTCAGGATTACGTTACAGAATATAGGGATATTCATATAGAATGATGTTTTGAGATTGAGGCTGGATAATAATTTTGCTGATGAACGATTCTTAATTAATTTTGTTTAGTAATATTATTCAGCTTCAACTTTATAATAATGAACAAGAACAGATGATTAAACCAGTTAAAATAAAATTACACCAGCAGGACTTTCTGGAGATAATTTGGGATAGCGGAAGAGTATCAAATTACCCTTTAAAATTTTTACGTGATGAATCTCCGGATGCAGGAAATAAAGGGGAAACTATACTTTGGAAACATTACGCCCCACCTCCAAAAGAGCCACTTACCGAGAAATCATATTTAATTGATAAAATTGAAATGGTAGGCAATTACGCAATTCAAATAACGTGGAAAGATGGATACAGTTATGGAATTTACTCGTGGGATTTACTAAAAAGATACGCTGATTATCTTGATGTAAAAGGTAATCTTCATCAAGATTTTGAACATCATCATTAAAAAAGGGATGAGGAGAACCTCAAAAAAAAGGGATGAGGAGAACCTCATCCCTGCTGCAACGAATTATAATAATTTCTTTAAATAATCTTCGTAAACACTCTTCGGCATCAATCCAACATGTGTTGCTACAATATTACCTTTCTTATCAATTATAACTGAAGTCGGGATTGAGGAAATTCCTCCATATTGATTATAAACTGTTGTATTGCCGAAAACTACAGGGTAATTAATTTTTTGATTTTTCATGAAAGGGACCACTTCATCTTTGGTTTCTCTATCAACCGAAATACCAATAATTTCAAAACCTTTTTTACCATATTCATTTTTCAATGCAACTAGGTCCGGAATCCCTTTACGGCATGGGGGGCACCAGGTTGCCCAGAAATCTATAATAACTACTTTACCCTTATAATCTGAAAGTTTTACAGTTTTGCCATCTGGTGTCTGCAAACTAAATCCGGGAGCCGGAACTGATTTATCCTGTGCCTGAGGCGTATAAGTTGGCGGATAAGGTCCATTAGGTTCATCTTTGCCAATTAAATAATCAAAATTATTAAATACAAAAAGCATTAATACAGCGGTAATAAAAAAGCCGGTATAAATCCAGCTCCTCTGTTTTTGTGTCAATCCGGTGGATTCACTTTTTTTATTTTGTAGAGCCATTCTATCCTCGTTATAATTTGGTGTCAAAAATATGAATTTATCATTAATGGAAAAACTTAATTCGACTTACTCTCAAGAAGACTGTTAAGTTCCGTTACAAAGGAATTAATTTCATTGTCGTTGAAACCCTTTTCAATTGCGGCATTTTCGAGTGTTCCCCAAATCGGTTCTCCGCATCTTAAACATCTAATTCCTTTATTCATCATTAATTCTACCGATTCCGGTAAAATTTTAATTAAATCTTCTATTTCAATTTGCGGGGTTATCATTTTCTGCCGGTTTTACTTTTTTTGAACTAGGTAAGGCCCAAACTAAACCAATGAGAGCTCCGTAAATAGTTGAAACAAATGGATTACTTGTCAATGGGCATCCGCCGCTGGTACATCCAATAAAAAAGTAGTAAGCATATCCAGCGAGTGCCCCAAGAAATACAGGTAATGCTTTTTTGAGAAGGAAATTTTTATTCAGCATTTGAAACTCAATTTAGTGATTCAAAAATTTTGCTTAATACCATTGATTCCGGAGCGGCGCCTTCAAGATAAGTGGATTCATTGATTACAGTTCTCGGCACACCACGAATATTGTACTTTTGAGACAGATGGGGAAATTCTGTTGCCTCAACCATTTCTCCTTTTATTTTCTCATTTAAGTAGGAAAATTTATGTGCCGTCACAACAGCTTGTGGACAGTATGGACAAGTTGGAGTAACGAATACCTGCATGTGAACATCTTTATCGATTGCTCTAATTTGGTTTTCTAGTTCCACCGGTAATCCCGTTTTGCCGGTACCTAATAGTTTTAAACCCTCTAATAGTGAAGAAAACTCATAACCGCTTGGTATTCCATAAAACTTAATTCCGTAATCCTTATCATTTTCATCTAACAGAACTGTAGCAGGAATTTTATCAACGCCATATTTATCGGCATCATCTTTATCATTAACAAAATTCTTAACTGTAAGTTCAAATTTATTCGATACTTCTGATAGTTCTGTTAATAATTGTCTGGTTTCCCGGCAATACTGGCATTCAAGCTCTTGAGTAAAAAGTACAATCTTAACTTTCTTAGTGATGTCGGCAAATATTCCTTGTAACTCCGATTTTAATTTATCATCAATAAACATTTTTTCCTCATTTTTTATTGGTATGATGTTGAATTCGTGGAAAGGATTCATCTCTACCTTGCTCTTAAAATTAGGTTTATTTAATTTTTAGATAGAATATCTAAGATTTGGGAGAAAGTATGGCCGATTTTGAAAAACATTTATATATGATAGTATTTCCTATAAATGCTTTAGTTGCCTCACAACTGGATGCCGAGCAATTTGGAGAACATTATACGACAGGAAGTTCAAAGCATTACAGTGGCAAAGTTATTTTTACGGAGATTGATATTAATTTTCGGCATCCCTATTTCGAGATCGATAAATATTTGGAGATGACTGTTCCTCACGAAGATGGGCTTCCCAAAAAAACAAAGTTTATTAAATCTTATGGGGTATTAGAATTCGTAGATCTTCATTCTATTCAAACACTTTACCTTGTTACCACAAACGGGAAAGTTCTTCCAATAAAACCGGCTGAATATACATCGGTAAAACAGCCAGAAAAAATTAGAATTTATCAGGAAATTTGTCCGCTTGATACTTTAATTGCATCTAATAAAGATCAGAGAACATTTGGGAAATTTATAACATCAGAAGCCACCTCCAAAGGGGCCCCTAAAATGTTATTTACACAAATTGATTTCGATCTTGATCATTTTTTTGAAAGTAATAAAAATAGAGAGATATATAAGATTGAAATGCCGGGGGTAAATCCATATCATTTTTACGATTGCATAAAGGAATTAAATGATAATCCCGAAAAACTCACTAAAACGATTCATCTTGGTGGATTATTAAGAGAAATTTCATACAAATTTATTAAACATGGATTTTGGTTTGCGAGTGGTGATGAATTGAAATTTTTTGCGATGCCTTCCATTAATGAATTGGAAGATAAATATTTCTACTGGTGGAAATTTGTGAGATAAATATTTTACAAAGATGTTTTTATGCTACTTTTTCCCCTCACCCCATTTTAGTACATCGATTCTCACTTTAACGAGTCCATCGTTAATCATATCAAGTTCTTTTGCGGCACCGAGTGAGAGATCCAAAATTCTATCTTCCCAGTAGGGCATTCTATCATTTATTTCCAGAACAATGTTTTTTTGATTTTTAAGATTTGTAACACGAACAATAGTACCCATCTGGTATTTTTGATGAGCCGCACTTATCCCATTCATATCATAAATTACTCCGCTGTAGGTGGGCCTGCCATTATACTTATCCGCATAAAAAGATGCTAAGCCCTCACTGCTTTCAAGAATTTCAGAATCAGTTAGATCATCATATTCAAATCTTACATTAGATTCATTCTGTTTGTAAGAAACATTAGTAAAACGAGGGGAGGAAACGCATGCTGATAGTAAAACAGCGAGGGTTAATATTATGTAATTACAATTTCTTCTCATCGTGATTGTGGTGATAAAAAGAATGGGAAGCTAGTTATGCTTCCCACGCCCTCACAAATCAGTCTACCAGCCAAAGTATCCCGATACGGGGGCAAAGTTATAATTTGGAGAATTAATTTCATATGCGCTGTATCACTAACTTACTTTTTTTAATTGCTCAGTTTATAACCAAATTTGGTTACAAAACTCTCATCAAAAGCCACTATTTTTTGTTTCACCGAGTAGGTTCCAAATATTCCCAGACCATTTTTGATATTTGTAAACTCGGGCTGACTAAACCGGACTGAAAACTCATCAAGGAATGTCTTCTGTGCCGCGTAATAAACAGCAAGATTTTTATCCAGGATTAATAATCTAAATATTGCGTTCTTAATCTGATATCTTTTTTTATTAGGATCATTAGATGAAATTTCTTCAAGCGCCTTATTAATAGCAAGAGTATCAAATCCAACTCTGTTGGTATTTGCTTGAACCGAAGGATAGACCGGAAATGAGCCTGTATTACTGTTCATATAAAACATGGGTATTTTTTTTGTGTAGGGAACATTAATTCCATTTTCTTCCCTTGTATATGAAATTACTAATTCGGGAGCAAAATATTGATTTGGGGTCAATGATGAGCCTGTTAATTTTTTCCATGAAAAAAATATTGCTTCTCTTTTTGTTCCAACCTCTGGTATCTGCTGAACTCCATCTTCAAAATAAATTACATTTATTGCGAAGGTTTCCGAAGTAGAGTTTAAAATTGTACCATCTGGTAATTCCGCCAATAGCTCTATTTTTTTTGTTTCAGTAGGTTGAAAATTTTCTAAATAATAATAATGAAGCGGGGTTTTATATCTTGAATTATCACTTCTGCTAATTACTGTATCTCTGAAATAATACTCCTTATCATTATAAATAATTTTTAACTTGGCACCATAAATTGCGGGGTCTGTTACATTAGAATATGGATCATATCCATCAATCTCGTATGATTTTGTGAGGGTAGCAATTTGATATGTAGTATCCCCTCTTAAAACACAATTAAGTATATATACTTGTTCAAACTCGGCCTTTGGCTCTACCTGATCATCACACGAAACAAAAAATGAAGCTGAAATTAAAACGAAAAGAAGAATTAAATAATTTTTCATAATTCCACCTTTATTGATGCTGAAGGTAGGAATGGTAACATATCCACTCTTTCACCTGTGTCTCTTTTGAAGTAAAATAAATTCTTTCTGTTATACGCATTCAGCACGCTCAAATCGAAGTACAATTTAAAATTTCCGACTTGAACTTTTTTTGATAAGTTGAGATCGAGTCGATGGTAATCTGGTAATCTACCAATACTTTTTTCACCTAAGAGAATAAATGGAATATAAGATTCGAGAAGATATCCTCCTCCCGAAAGATCATCTATAGAAAGTTTATCGTAATAACTAGCGATTTGTGTAAATGGCAATCCCGACGAATAACTCCATGCAACACTAGCAGTCCAACCTTTGCCAAAATCATATTCGGCCGAAAGATTAACATTATGGCGGGAATCATATCTTGGCGCATATCTTATTCCATTAATATCCTTAAATGCCCACATCAATGAGTATGAGGCGGTTAAACTAAGAGGTGACATTACAAATCTATTTTGTGTTTCCAGCCCATACGATTCTCCTGTTCCGGGAACAAAATCCCTATCGTCCTGAAAAAATTTATTTTCATTAACGATTGCTAAGTTCTTTACAATTTTATAGTAGCCTTCAATATTAAACGTGAAATACTCTGAGGGAGTAAACTCGAAACCACTGATATAATGAGTAGAATTTGAGGGGTCGAGGTAATAGGGGGTAATCAGCCATGGTTCGAATATTGTGACAACTTCATTTTCATCCGAGATTGTTACGAGATCCTGTAGATAAATACCCCATGAGGATTTAAAAGCTAATTGAGGCAAAAGTCTAAGCGTAACACTCGCGCGCGGTTCAAAAAAATATGCCGGACCGCCTCCAGCCAATCTTGTGGCATTCAATCTCGATCCAATATCAGCGCCCAACCAGGACCAACGAAGCAGTTTGTATTTTAAATATGTGCTGATATTAACGCCATGATTTATATTTTCGGTGAGCTGCCCTCTAAAATTTTCTAATATTAATTTTGAGTGAAGCTCAATAATTTTAAATCCTCCGGCAAATTCATCTTTAGTATCATAGATATAATTAAAATCCATTCTCATTGTTAAATCAGAAATCTTATTTTCTACCCCTTTTGCGTTTGTTTGGTTTGGAATTCTTCTTCCATCAAATGTGCTTGATGAAACCTCAACCTGATAAAATAATGGTGAATCGGATACTTGAAAATAATTAAAGCTAAATGAACTGTTCCCCCATTCAAAATCTTCCCTTCTTATATTTTCATTCATAATTTTATCTCTGCTGGAGAAAGCACTTATTGTAAATTTTGCATCTTCAGCAATTGAAGGATCGGCCAAATTAATTTTAAAAAATAAGTCATAGAAATCTGCCGGTATTGAGTTACTATTCCTAAACTTTTTCAATATTACATCAGAATAGTTTTTTCTTCCGCTTAAAATAAATGAACCGCCCGGTATTGGTCCTTCAAATAATCCTTTTGCTGTTAATAAGCTTAATGTTGCTTTACCACCAAATTTATTCCTATTCCCATCTTTTGTTACTACTCTTAATACAGATGAGAGCCGGTGTGCATATTCGGCCGGGAATCCGCCTTTGTAAAATTCCAGTGAGTTAATCATTTCCGGATCAATCGAGCTAAAAATTCCAAGCGCATGATAGGGGTTATAAATTACAGTATTATCCAGCAGCACTAAATTTTGGTTACTAGAACTTCCACGTACATAGTATCGTGCCG
Organism: Melioribacteraceae bacterium; assembly: GCA_019638015.1. Taxonomy (NCBI): domain Bacteria; kingdom Pseudomonadati; phylum Ignavibacteriota; class Ignavibacteria; order Ignavibacteriales; family Melioribacteraceae; species Melioribacteraceae bacterium. The sequence goes on from JAHBUP010000001.1 coordinate 3,623,475, forward strand.
AAACATCCCCCGCGCTTTGTACACCCGGTAAACTTTGAATTGATCTAAAAATATCGAGTTCCACACCTTTAGGTAACGACTCCAGATCCCGCAACGTAATTCTTTGTAAACTAAGATCAGTTGCGTTTTCCTTAGCCACACGTTCTCCAATTTTTTCGATCGCTCTCAACTCAATGCTTACAGGAACTAATTCTACCTTTAAATCGGTAACTCTAAATTCATCAAGCCTCAATTTTACAATCTTTGAAACGTAGCCGACGTATGAAATTGTCACTGTCGCAAGTTTGTTGTGTGGCAATGAAGCCATCACAAAAAAACCACGATGGTCTGTAGATGCTCCCCGATTAAATTCTTTAATATAAACATTAGCGAATGGAAGTACTTCGCCACTAAGAGAATCGGCAACAAAGCCTCTCAATATTCCCCTGTTCGGGTTTTGCGCATTAACTGAAATTGTCATTATTACCATGCAAAGCAGTAGAAATTTTTTCATTAACCCTTTTCATTTTTATTGCTTTAAATGTACAATAAGAAATAATAATAATTAAACCCTTTTTCTTTCTCTTTTTCTCCATCAATAATTAATGAACAAATCTTTTAAATTGCATATCATAATTGGAGCGAGCAGATGACAGTTAAAGAGATTGTAAAGCAATTAAAGCAGAATGGAAGCGTATATAACCGTAAGGGGATGGCTCGTTACGGAATTAAGGTTGATAACGCATTCGGAGTTAGCGCGCCGGTGATTCGGGGTATCGCAAAAGAAATCGGAAAAAATCATGAACTGGCAAAGGAACTATGGAATTGCGGAGTGCATGAAGCTCATCATATAGCGGCGTTAATTGCCGATCCAAAATTAACTACAAAATCAATGATGAATAAATGGGTACGCGATTTATATTCCTGGGATATCTGCGATAGTACGTGCTCAAATTTATTTAGGAAAACTGATTATGCTATTGAAATGATTTTTGAATGGGCCGACAATAAGAAAGAATTTGTGCGCCGTGCAGCTTTCTCACTGATCGCTTTTGTCGCGGTTCATCATAAAAAAAGAGGTGATGAGGAGTTTTTACCCTTTCTTCCATTGATTGTTAAACATTCTGTAGATGATAGAAATATGGTAAAGAAAGCTGTCAATTGGGCTCTTCGACAAATTGGTAAACGAAGTATGTTTCTAAATCGGGAAGCATTAGATACCGCTTACCAAATAAAACAGTTTAATTCAAAATCGGCTAAGTGGATTGCGAGTGACGCTATTAGAGAATTAACAAATGAAAAAATCATTGCGAGAATAAAAAGATAGAACCATTTTACTTCCCGTTTAGTGTAAAATTAAGAATTCTATATCCGTACTCCTCATCAACGGCTTCTTTAATTGGATCGACATAAAAATATGTTGGGAAATAATATTTTTCATCATACTCTATTTTTAATGAATGTACTTTGCTTTCATCAATTTCTAAAAGTATACTGAATAGTTCCTCGATTGTTTTAAATAAATACCACCTCTCGGGTTTTACTTGCTCGCCGGTAGAAGTATTAACAACATTTGTAATAATATTATTAGTTACACTAATCTTTGCGGTGTAGCCTGCTTCATTACAGAAACAGAGCCGCTGCTGCTCAATTGTATAATTTTTAATATTCTTCGATTTCCATTCTCGAAAATACTCTTCCACCGATTGTGGATTTGGTTCGGAAGTAATACTGCAACCAGAGAAGAAAACAATCCAAATTAAAAGTGATGCAAGTTTAATTGTTAATCCCTTATGCACACTCATCCTTAACTACAATTATTTTATCTTCCTTATTTGGGACTATACACAAAAACTCGAATGCATCATCACCAATGGTTTTGTATGAATGCGGCGTATTCGCGGGAATAAAAACAACATCATTTTTCTTTACTTCAAACTCATTATCTCCAATAATTACTTTTGCTTTACCATTGAGAACGAGCTGTTCATGTTCAACGGCATTTGTATGAAGTGGCATAAACCCATAAGGTTCAATAATAAATCTTCTCATCGCAAAATTTGGGGCTTCATCATGACCGATTAAAACCTGTTTAAAAGTATTTTCGCCTGCTTCAATTTTTTCAACAGGTACATTATCTATATTTTTTACGTACATAGTTTTTCCTATACTATATTTAAATTTTTTAACTGTTCCACTACCTCAATAAAAGAAGGGGGCAGTTTCGATTCAATTTTAATTATTTTATCATTGAGAGAGAATTCAACACTGCGAGCGTGCAGCATCAAACGCTTATAATTTTGCTGAATGTTCTTATCGCCGTACTTGGTATCTCCAACAATTGGAGTTCCCATTGAATATAAATGAACCCGCAATTGATGTCTTCTTCCGGTTGATGGGTTCAACTCCACTAATGAATATCCAGTCAATGTTTCTATAACCTTATAGTTTGTAACACTTTGTTTTCCCTTTTGATCGATGCCCATTCTACCGGAGCCGAATTCTCTAATTGGCTTATTAATGATTCCCGATGAATTTGGCAATTGTCCGGAAACCAGCGCAGTATAAAATTTACTAACACTTCTTTCAAAGAACTGTTTATTTAATTGTTTGTGGGCATTTATTTTTTTGGCGAATAAGATAACTCCGCTCACATCCTTATCGATTCTATGAACAATCAATATTTTTTGTTTTAAAGATAGCTCGAGCATCGAGTGAATTGTTGAGGCGGATAGATCATTTTCGGCAATGGAGGAAATTCCCTCGGGCTTATCGACGGCAATAATATTTTCATCTTCATACAATATTTTTAAGAGGCTTGTCTGCATTAATTTACCAAAGTAACTTTACCCTCATCAAGATCATAGCGGGCGCCAATAATATTCAGTTTTCTATGATGAAGATACTCTTCAATAATAGGCTTCGAGTGCTTTAGTTGATCAACAATTCTATTAATATTTGCAAGTATGGCGTTATCTAATTTATCTCCGGAAAGATTAGCGGATTCATCAACCGCCGGTTTAATTTTATCGATTAGCTTTTGGATTTGTCCCGGCTCTTTACCGCCTTGTAAAGTTGCATCAACCGCGCCACACTTTTCATGTCCCAGCACAACTATCAATGGTACATGAAGATGTTCAACAGCATATTCAATACTACCGAGAGCAACATCATCTACCAAATTGCCTGCGGTTCTTATCACAAAAAGATCACCAACTCCTTGATCAAAAATTATTTCGGGAGGAACTCGGGAATCAGAGCATCCAACAATTATAGCAAATGGATGTTGTCCTTTAACTACATCTTTAACTCTATCTAATGATTGATTGGCGTGAATAGACTTACCCAAAATAAACCTTGAGTTTCCATCAAATAATTTTTGCAGCGATTCGGGAGAAGCCTTATGCTGCTGTGCAATTACAAATTGTGCCGCAAAGAAAAGTAGAAGAAGAGTTGTGTTTTTTATTTTCCTCATATCAACATCCTTTCAAAGTAATGTAACTTTTATATAACTGAAGTGTGCATATAGTTAATTTATTCCCCGGATTACAATCAAAGCAATCTTTTAAAATTTAATGGCATTTTTTGCTTGATTTAAGTGCCTCTTTTGATGACCGATGTGGAGTATAAATAATTCACCTAATTGAAATTTTAGAAATGAGGCAACTGGACTTCGGACCGATCGCGCTTTAAGTTCAATAAATTCTGTTCTTTTGAGTAAATGAATAAACTGATCCTGAATTGTCTGAAAGTCAACAACTATTGATTTTGGGAGCTCTGATTCAGCCGCTTGATACTCCGAGGGGGTATGAAGCTTTAATTTTGATTCAGGCATCATCTTCGAAATAAATATTCCTGCAAGTATCCTAGTTTGATATTGTTTATCGGATAAATTAGGTAACTCTTTACGTGTATTTAGTTCTACAGGGAAATATTTTGTGTAGCCATGTGCGATTAAATTTAAATGGGCAATACATTCAGCGGCCGACCAGCTATCTTCATTTGGTTTTTTATTGAATTGTTCATCAGATATAGAGCTAAATAGTTTATTAGCTTCCTCTTTGATACTTAAAAATTCATTCAGCATTTGAATTTGACTCATTTTAAGTTTTGCCATCTTTATAATCCGACCGTTTGGTATCTCAAAATAACAATTTTATTTTTAAGTATTAATTTAATTCTATAAGGCTGAATATGAAGAAAATGTATTTTGTAGTTGCACTCATACTTTTACCTGCTTTTCTCTTTGGACATGAAATCAAATCACTAAAAACTATAGCGGAATTATCTAATTATGAATCCACCTCAACTTATAATGATGTAATTCATTTTATATCTATGTTAAAAAAATATTCTGATCTTGTACATGTTGAGAATATTGCCACCACTGTGGAAGGAAATGAAATTCCCCTCATTATTATTGCAGATCCTTTACCAAGAAGTCTTGAACAAATTAAATCTGACAATAGAATTAAAGTATATATCCAAGGAAATATTCATGCCGGTGAAGTTGAGGGAAAGGAAGCTATCCTAATGTTTGCGCGCGACATTTTAAATGGAAACAAGGAATTGTTAAAAGATGTAATTCTTCTACTATGCCCAATTTTTAATGCAGATGGCAATGAGCCAATTTCCCCTAAAAATAGAACTAATCAAAACGGACCTAAAAATGGAGTTGGAATAAGGTATAATGGACAAAATCTGGATCTTAATCGAGATGCAATAAAGCTTGAATCCCCCGAAGTGAGAGGATTAGTTAAAAATGTTTTAAATAAATATGATCCGGCTGTATTTGTTGATTGCCATACTACAAATGGATCATATCATGAAGAACCGGTTACTTTTGTGTGGCAAATGAATTGCAATGGCGATACCTCTCTTATTTCGTACATGCGAGACAAAATGATGCCCGAAGTTTCATCAACTCTATCAAATAAGTATAATACATTAAATTGTTTTTATGGCGAGTTTATTGATCAGCGCGATTATTCAAAAGGGTGGATTTCATACGCGTTCGAACCTAGATATATTGTTAATTATGTGGGACTTCGAAATCGACTGGCTATATTGAATGAGAACTATGTTTACGCTGATTTCAAATCTAGAGTAATAGGATGTTATAATTTATTGTGGTCAATTGTAGAATACTCGGCTCAAAACAAGAATGAGATGATATCAAAAATTAACGATGCCGATAAGAAAACAATAGCCAAAGGAATGAACCCAGGACTCAAAGATTCATTCGCCGTTACGCAAAAGGCGATTCCTCTCAAGAAACCGGTAACAGTGAATTCCTATGAACTTGAGAAATATACAGATCAAAACGGAAGAGAAAGATTAAGAAAGACTGATGTGAAGAAAAAAGTTACAATTCCATTCTTTGCAGATTATATTCCTGTTAAAAGTGTAAAGTATCCTTTTGCATATATTTTAACTATTTCAGACCCGTTGATAATAAATTTATTAACCGCTCACGGAATTAAGCTGGAAAAACTCTCTCAGACTGTTACACTTGAAGTTGAGTCATATAAAATGATTGAATTAAAACCTTCACCCCGCTCCAATCAAGGACATTACATGAATCAACTAAAAGGAGATTTTTTTTCCGAGACAAAAGAATTTGCAAAAGGAATTATTCTTGTAAGAACTGCACAGCCACTGGGAAATCTTGTTACCTATTTATTAGAACCCGAATCGGATGATGGATTATTGATCTGGAATTTTTTAGACAGATGGATTATTCCCCAATGGGGAAGCGGATTTTTGCCTTATCCAGTACACAAAGTTATTAACCCATCAGAGATTAATTCGATAAGTTTTAATTGATAGACTATAAGCTTGAGGAAAAAATGAGACCCAATATTAATTACATAACATTATTTCTATTAATAGTTTCTTTTAATGCTGTTAAGGCACAGACATTAAAATCTCCGAACGGAAGCCTGGAATTGAAATTTTCAGTTACAAGTTCTGGCGAACCCATTTATGAATTATCTAGGAATGAACATAAAATATTATTGCCAAGTAAACTGGGATTAATATTGGCAGAAGGTAATTCATTAGCAAAGGGATTTACAGTCTCCAAAACAGAAACTTTGAGCTTCGATGAAACATGGGAGCCGGTTTGGGGAGAGGTAAAATCGATACGAAACAATTATAATGAATTAAGAATTACATTAACTCAGGTTGAGTCGGCCAACCGTTTTATAATATTAACTTTCCGTTTGTTTGATGATGGACTCGGATTCCGTTATGAATTTCCCGCACAACCTAATTTGTCTTACTTCACTGTTATTGATGAATTAACCCAATTTAATTTGGGAGAAGATCATACTGCGTTTTGGATTCCTGGTGATTATGATTCTAATGAATATTATTACAAGAAATCAAAATTAAGCGAAGTTGATGCTCTATATGGAAATTCAGTTACAGAAATTTCCACGCGCAGAGTTATTGGGAAAAATTATGTGCAAACTCCTTTAATGATGAAATCTCAGAATGGATTATATATTAACATTTTCGAAGCCGCTTTAGTTGATTACTCCGCAATGCATTTAGAAGTTGATCAAGTAAATTTTGTTCTAAAATCTCAACTTGTACCGGATGCATATGGGAACAAAGCATATCTACAAACTTCATGCAAAACACCCTGGCGTACAATAATAATTAGCGATAAAGCAGAGGAAATTCTCGCATCAAAAATGATTCTTAATTTGAATGAACCTTCAAAAATTGAAAGCACCGATTGGATAAAACCAATGAAATATATCGGCATTTGGTGGGGAATGCATGTCGGTGTTGAATCATGGAATTACGCCGATGCCTCAAATATAAAATTGGAGGGATTCGATTGGTTATCATTAAAACCAAATGGTAAACATGGGGCAACTACAGCAAATACTAAAAGGTATATCGATTTTGCTTCTAAACATGGTTTTGATGCAGTTTTAATTGAAGGATGGAATGTTGGCTGGGAAGATTGGTTCGGCTCATGGAAAGAGGAGGTTTTTGATTTCGTAACTCCCTACCCCGATTTTGATATTGATGAATTATCAAAGTATGCAAAAGAAAAGAATGTAAAACTAATTATGCATCATGAAACTTCCTCTTCTGTTACAAATTATGAGCGGAGAATGGATGAAGCTTATTCATTAATGAAAAAGTATGATTACCCCGCAGTAAAAACCGGTTATGTGGGAAGAATAATTCCAAGAGGCGAAGCTCACGACGGGCAATGGATGGTGCAGCATTACATTCGCGTCGCCGAGAGTTTAGCTAAAAATAAATTGATGCTTAACTCACATGAATCAGTAAGACCAACCGGGTTACACCGAACTTATCCAAATTGGATTTCATCCGAGGCCGCTCGCGGTAACGAATTTAATGCATGGAGTGTTGGGAATCCCCCCGAGCATGAAACAATTCTCCCATTTACCAGATTAATGGGGGGACCGATGGATTACACGCCGGGAATATTTCAAATTAAGATGAGCTATTATGATTCAAATAAAAAAGAACAGGTTCACACTACATTGGCAAAACAGCTGGCTCTTTATTTAACAATGTACTCCCCTCTACAAATGGCGGCGGATTTACCTGAGAATTATGAAAAACATCTCGACGCGTTTCAATTTATTAAGGATGTAGCGGTAGATTGGGATGATACAAAATATCTTGAAGCAGAACCGGGAGATTATATTACTATAGCAAGAAAAGCAAAAGGTACAAACAATTGGTTTGTGGGTGCTATTACGGATGAAAATTCAAGAACTGCAAATATTGATCTGTCATTTTTAGATAAAGATAAATCTTATAAAGCAACAGTCTATGCCGATTCAAAAGATGCACACTGGGAAAAAAATCCAATGGCTTATGAAATTAGTACTAAGCAAGTTACATCAAAAGATTTATTGAAAATAAATCTTGCTGAAGGGGGCGGTTGCGCCATTAGTATAATTGAATCAAGAAAGTAGTTCGGCTTATAAAAAAGCCTGACCCAGAATAGAAGTCAGGCTTTGTACCCTCAAATCTATACTATATTTTTGACCTCTAGAATACTTTGTTAAAATGGTGAATTCATGTATGAAACATTTAATTTTTTCCACTTTGTTACTTTATCCAACTGTTTATTAGTTATCACATTTGGCATCTCATACTTTCCTGTTGAAGCATTCTTAAAATATGTAATTCGAGATTCAAGATATTTCAAATCCGACACGGTTGATTTTATTTGATTATCATCGGACAAATTAAATCCGCCGCAGTATGTATTTGAGCTAAGATTTGTGATTTTATAACTAAATTCATAGGTATCTCTCATTAAAAATTGTTTATCAGTTGAATAGCCCGACGACCTTTGAGTCCATGTTACCGTTGCGTTCTGAATGTTTGTTACATCAGCTGAAATAGTTCCCTCTACTTTATAGTGAATTGTATCCGAAGTTGTTGTATAAAGTTGTGCTGACGGATTATTGTGTGTCCGAATAATTGTTTGTTCCTGCTTAAACGTATTTCCATTCCATTTAATTTGTTCGATATCGGTCGATTTAAGTGATTCATGAATGTTGGAAGATTTTGGGATATATATTGTTAACCAAATTGCCGAGCCATCCTTTCCGACGCCTTCAATATCCAAATTAGCACTAATAAATTTTCTTGACTTAATGGTGTTCATGCATTCAGAATTATCACCTCCTGAAGAACTAGCTTTAACTGTGAAGTCATCCGATTTGTAGAAAATTCCTCCAATTTCTAGTTGAGCATAAATCTTCTCATCTTTCTTTATACTCAATCCAGTTCCGCTGACAACATTATTTACACATGTAGCTTCACCAATTATAGCACTTCCTTTATATATTTTTATTTTTCCATTATACTTAATTTCTTTAGTGTATTCCGAATTTAGTGTATGCTTAATTAATCCCGACAAACTGCCATCGTCTTTTGCATCAGAAATAGTAACAGACATTACAGGAATAAACAGTTTTATTAAATTGGCACCTCCCTCAACAATTGTGGGGATAAGTACGCTTGCCTGCGATTTAACACACGCCAAATCAATAGTATGATTGCCCCATCCAAAAAAGCTTCTCTTTCCAAGCATTTTAATTTGTTTACCATTGATTGTTTTGTAGTAATAACTGTCGCTCGAGTTAAGAAGCACATCGGATCCAACCGCGGGGGAAGTATAAGGCATTCGGTCGTTTATTGTTGGAGTGATTCCTGTACCATATTGTGTATCGAGAGTAAAGAAATTTTTATTTGTAAATAATGCCATTGTTTCGAAAATTGCATCAGCAGTTCTCGCATTTTTGAAAGCCGCCGCACTTACCTGATCAGGTTGAATATTTGAAGTACCATAGTCCAAAACTTGAGCTGATTTTATCAATTCTTCATAGGGATCAGGATCACCAACATACCCATTCGCAAAAGCTGGATGAGCATCATTTCTTACATGTGGAGGGCATCCCATATCCGCAAACAGATGCATTGTTTCCCCTAAAGCCCTGTATGCATCGCCTAAGTATTGGCTTCTTTTAGTATCATTATAAAAGGCGTTACTCAAATACTCTTTAGCATATTTCCAATTATAAGGATTATCAACAGCTGTCAACGCCCATTCTTTTGCATCCATTTTAGGTAGAGGTTGATTATAAGTTATTGCGTAATTTTCAACAAGGTCAGTTAAATATGAAACACCGTCGATTCTAACCGGATCATAAAAATGGCGAAGAGACGCTGGAACCTGTGGTTCGTCGGCTGAAAATCCACCATGGATTATCCACTCTTTCGGAGTCATATTTGTTAGTGATTCATTAACAACAAACTTTCCTCCTTGTACTACTTTATTCCCCTCAACAGTTAAATCACCAAATTTTATCAGAGTATTATTAGGTAAATAATTTGTTGGTGATCTATACCAAAACCAATCAACAACCGCCTCGTTAATGCTTGTGTGCATCTTTGTATTTTCATAACCGCTAACAATTAGAATTAATAAAAAGTATGTCGCAAATCCTATTGCCGCTGAAATCACTTTTTTCATTTTTCACCTCAAAACCTTACCAGTTTCCAATCCCCATTCTCATTTTGCCTTCCGAAAGCAATAAAATAGTTTTTGCCATCGACTGTAATTTCATATTCAGCATACAGTTCACTATAGGCGATAAGCTTTTTATTTTTTAATGCGTCGGCAAATGCATTGAATTTGGGTTTAACGTTTTCCAGCTCAGCTCCATAAATTTTTGCGGCAGTTTCGCTTATTACTTTTTTAACTTCTGCTGTATTACCGCTCTTAAAAGCTAATTCGGCTTTTTGAGAATCATCTTCCAAATCTTTAATTACTTCATTTTCGATTGGCGGTTTTAATGGTTCGGGTTCCACAGGATTGTTCTCACTTTTTTTACATGAAGTTACACCATCCACCATAAGTGCGAGCGCAATCCCAAGTAAAAAATATCCTATAAGCTTCATAATAATCTCCTACTTTTTGAAGTATCTGTACTCAACCTCAACAGGCCAAAATTGAGCATTTATATCGGGCTGTTTAGCAACTCTAAAAACAACATAACCGTCGCGGCATTTTGCCATCCATATTTGACCATTTTGAAGAGGTTGTGAACATACATCCGTTAACCAATTTGTCGTATCCGCCAGACTTGCAGCCGATAAGTCGGAGGTGGATAATTTTTTTAATTTATCTACGTATGGGCGAAACCAAACGCCATTTCCTGAACTTTGAGACGATCCATAAGCACACCAGCTTATTGTTTCACCATCCGATTTTTCCCATTCAACTTCATTCCCTTGTGTACCGACTTTTCCCTCCGACCAATCCACTCCCCAATGTGTAACTGTCAATTTTTTGATTCCATCTTCTGGTCCAGTTGCATCATCTTTATTGCATGATGAAGCCACAAAAAGAATTAAACATAGAACAGCGCCAATGCACTTCTTCATTTTTATTTCTCCTTAAAAGTGAATTTTTTGATTTTCTTTATCATGCACATTTTTGATCAATCGCCCACAATGTTTACAATACTTTGCGTAGGGGTTATCATAGGGATGACCACAATCAGTGCATTTTACAAGCAGCTCGCTTCCGCACAAACTACAATATTTATCTTGTTCAGATATATGGCTAAAGTAACTGCAGTGGGGACATATTTTGTATTCGTTAATCAAGATTACTAATCCCATAATATCATTATACTCTATTAGTCCAATATCATACCAGAATTAAAGTCGCCTATTTGCCGAAAAATGCAGATTTTTTGAAGAATAGTAGTTGCCAAGGGCAACACTGTAGCCCCATTAGTTTTCACATGCTATTATTTAATATTTATTCTATTTTGAGGTATGTTTAAGTCAGCCACTACATTAATCTTGATTTTAAGTTTGTGCATTCTTCAAGCGCAAACAACAAAATACAAGTGGACAGAAATTAAGTCTCCCTCTGAATTACCATTAAAAATTATTGGAAGTAGTTCAGCTAACGAATATCTACTCTTTGATGATCGAGGTAATTTTTATCAATTCAATTCTGGAAATTGGAAAAAGATTTCTATCCCCCATAAAGATGATTACATATATTATATAACAACTTATCATTCGAAGAATAGTGTGTTAATAATAGCAATGGATCAAAAATGGTATGCACATTTCTTCACTTTACAAAATGATAGACTTACGAAACATCCATTAATTCACACAAATCCTTTTAATTTTTTCTCAATTGTTGACTCTGCAAACATTTATGCGGCAGGTGCATTTGGGAGTCTTGTGAAATATGATGGTTCTACATTCAAGATTATTAAAAATCCGATTAAGAGTCATATTGATGTTTTTTATTCTGCCGGAGGAAATAGATACTGGCTCGGCACAAAAAGCGATGGAATATTTTTTTTTGATGGAAAGAGCTTTACAAAATATGAGTGTGAAGAATCCGATGTTCATGAGCTAACTAAATTTTATTATAACGGGGATAAATTTTACGCACAAACTACCCATGGAATAGTTTTAAGATTGAATGGTAATAAATTCTACCATGACAATAATGGAATAATAGATAAACCTCAACAAATACTTACTCAAAATGGTCCTGGTGTTGTTAAACTTTCTGTGCCCCCGGATTATAGACAGCAAGTAGATATTCCAAAAAGTTACAACCCTCTTTCTCTATACAGTTTAGGTGAAAATAAACTAATTATGACTTCAACTAGCTCAAAAATTTACATCGGGAGTGGGTCACAAGGTAATTATTTTACCGACCAGACACATCATTTTAATATAAATCCCTTCTTTCTTAGTAAGCCGGAAGCTATTAGTGTTGCGGATATTAATCGGGACGGGCTTGAAGACATTTTTTTCATGTTCGGTAACTCTCCCGCATCAGCTTATCTAAATTCAACAACTAATATTTTTTCTCAAAACAGACTTTCATTTGATACACTTATTAATAAACAAAGCTGGTTCACACATGTTATTGGGGAGATTAATGGTGACGGATTTCCGGATCTGGTTACGGCGCAATTCAAAAATGGGAAGAGTTATTTAGAGATGTTTTATGGAAACGGTCTTGATTTTGACTATGGTGGTAGATTAGAGCTTCCTTCTTTCATAAACGAAAGAGCTGTGGAGAATTTATCATTAGCCGACTTGGATAGTGATGGAGATCTCGATTTAGCTGTGGTTTTTTATTTAGGTAGAGGATCAGAGACCGGGACATTATTATTTTTCGAAAATTCTCTTTGGGGAAGATATTCTCTTCTTAAAACCAGTCAACAAAAGGAATTTAATGGGTGGAACAAACAAGCTATTTTTGCGGATTTCAATAACGATGGGAAGAATGATTTATACGTTGTAAACAAATGGGGAAAGAACAAATTATTCATAAAAATGAATGATAACTTCGTAAATAGGACTGATACCTATTTTAACGAACAAACAAAAACTATTTCCCACTCAGCTTCAGTTTTCGATTACGATAATGATGGAGATTTAGATATTCTAGTTATTTCTGATTCTCCTGTAATTCAGTTGTTGGAGAACAATGGGAAGGCTTTTTTTACCAATGTCAGTCGAAGAATAAAGTTAGATCAATTATTGGATAATTATCTGATGATCAATTCTGCCGATATCGCTATTGGTGATTTAAACAATGATGGTTTTCAAGATATTATAATAGTGATTAAATCGAATAGCACGCTTCACAATTTAGTTTTATTAAACGAGAAGGGAGAACAATTTAAAGAAAACAGAGCAGACCTTATGCTCGATAATTATTTACTTAATAATGTTGTGCTGGCAGATATTGATATCGATGGCGATTTAGATATACTCGGATATGATAATTCCAATTTTCGTCTTTTGATCAACAACCTCGATGATAGTAATTATTTAAAGGTTCAGCTCACCGGTACACACGCTTCATATGACGCCAGAGGTTCACTGATATATCTATTTAAGAGCGGAGGAAATTTTAGCGCAAATGCCCTGGTTGGTTTCCGCCAAACGGGAAACATTCAAAGCTCCAAAAATTATTTCAGTAGTATTATTTCGCATTTTGGGATTCAAGATTCAAGCCGTTATGATGTGAAGGTAAAATTTTATGGAGGTAAAACGGTTTATGTTCAGAATTTGACCCCCGGACAAACAATTAAGGTGAAGGAAGAAAACAATATATATGCTACCATAATTAACTTACCTGGTACTCTTTTTCGGTTTTTCTCGACTACCGAGATTCAAATCTATATGGTACTAATTACTATCTCCTTCGGGATTTTTCTTTTTGGATTGAAATATGGGTACAAGGTTTACGGATGGGACACTAAATCGGTAGTAATTTTATCTGTAACTAATATATCCGCATTTTGGATAATAACAACAATTACTTCACTTCAAACAAATATGATTATTAAATATGGATTACCTGCATCGGTAATGTTTATTGGTACAGCAATTCCCCTCTATATTTCATTTCTTCAGAGAGAGAAACCTCTCACTCCTAAAGAGATTGACCAGCATAAGAATAATCTTCTAAAATATAGTATAGCTTTTTTTCACGGTGAATGGGCATTAACCAACTTAAATGGATTAATATTACTCTTTGAAAATCTTCCCATGCCTTTGAGTGAAAATCATAAAATATATGACCAGTTAATCAATCGTATGAATTCTTTTAATTCATTAGCAAATAAGAATTTTCAACGGATGATTGAAACGGCCAAATTAATTCCTCCTTTCTATGATAAAGATGAGCTTAATGAATTGGATGATTCCGAAGTTGAATTGTCTACTGAGATTGATTTATCGCCCCATTCATTATTTCGGAATAGGAACTCGATTTTAAAAAGATTTTATCTGATAAAAAAAATCATTATTTCCATTAGGAATAAAATAGTTAAAGAATATTCTGTTTTACCTGAGGAGGTAATTAACTCAATTGTAAATCCTTTATTAATTGATAATGAAGAGAGTAATATCACAATCACAAAAACAAAAAATTATTCCGAAGAAATATGGGTACTTGCATCGGGTTTCGAATTAGCCGAAGTAATTGGAAACTGTATTCAAAATTCAATTCGGGCAATAGAATTAGACCAGGGTAAGATTGAGATAGAGCTGGAAAAAATTACACCCAAAATTCGAATTGCTATTTCAGATAATGGCAAGGGAATTTCTAAAGAATTATGGGATAAAATATTTGAAAGTGGTTTTACGCAGAATTCCAGTTCTGGTATTGGCTTATTCCAGTCTCGCGAAATATTGAACAAATATGGTGGACGTATATATGTCTCTGAAAGCAAAGCTCATTTTAAAACTACTATTAATATTGAATTAAATGAAGGGATTAAAAATGAAGCCAACACTTCTGCTAGTTGATGATGATAAAAACTTCGCATCTGATTTTATCCTCTTGATGGAAAATGATTTTTTTTGCATCACTAGCAATAACAGTTACGATGGACTCAATATGTTCCATGAAAAGTCTCCTGATGTGGTGCTGCTTGATTTAATGCTTAATGATGGAACAAGCGGGCTAGATTTTCTAAGAAAAATAATGGCTGAAGATGAGAATCTTCCGGTAATTATGATAACAGACTATGCTTCGACCAGTACGGCTGTTGATGCAATTAAATTGGGGGCACTGGACTATATCACAAAAACCCCAAATCTCGATAAATTGAAAGCTCTTGTTGAGCGTTCATTAAAAATGAAGTTGAGAAATATTCATTCTAAATATTTAGAAGAATCGATTAACCTCCCTTATCAAAAAATCATTGGAGAAAGTGAAGCAATAAAAAAATTAAAAGAGCAAATTTATTTGTACTCTCAAAATAATCACACTGTATTAATTACTGGTGATAGTGGTGTTGGTAAAGAGTTGGTGGCACGGCAAATTCATTTTTTAGGCAACAGAAAAAACAAGCCTTTTGTTGCTATAAATTGTTCAGCCATTCCAAAAAACTTAATTGAGAGTGAATTGTTTGGTCATGAAAAAGGCGCATTTACCGGTGCGGTTTCTAAAAAGTTAGGCAAATTTGAAATAGCGTCAGAGGGCACAATATTTCTAGATGAAATCTCTGAACTTGATCCCGATTCACAAGTTAAAATTTTACGCGTTTTGCAGGAAAAGGAATTTGACCGAGTGGGTGGGTTTGCAAGCATAAAAACTAATACGCGAATAATTGCTGCTTCAAATAAAAATTTAAAAAATGAAGTCTTAAGAAAAAATTTCAGAGAAGATTTGTTTTACAGACTTGATGTACTTCCGATCAACGTACCTCTTTTGAAAGAGAGGCGTGAGGACATTCCAATTTTAGCAGAATATTTCCTACGACTGGCTGAGATTGAATTAAAGAAAAAAGACCTTATGTTTTCAGAGGAAGCACTGACCAAAATGACAAATTATGATTGGCCCGGCAATGTTAGAGAATTAAAAAATGTAGTTATACATTCCGCGCTTCTTTCAAACGGAAAAGAAATTAACAGTGCCATTTTAAGAATTGAGTCACCCCAACCTCAAACAAACATAATAGTCCCCAATACTTGGGAAGAAATGGACTTACTGAGAAAGGAGGCTGTGGAAGAAGCTTCAAGAAAAGTTGAAAAAGTTTTTGTTGAGAATTTATTGAAAAAATTTGATGGCAATATTACAAAGGCGGCTGAACATATTGGAATTAGTAGAATCAGTCTTCATAAGATGATACGAAAATGTTTCCCTCATCAAACAGAGACAGAATAATTCTATTTTTTTCCAAAACGGACTGCTAAAAATTCATAAACTGACCCGGGTAATAATCCGACAAATCTTGTAAGCCATACAGTCGGCCAAGGAAATTGAATAATCCGTTTCTCTTTTTTTATTCCCTCAATAATTATTAAAGCGGCTTGCTCTGCACTCATTAACAAAGGCATTTTAAATTCATTTTTATCGGTCATTGGTGTTTTAACAAACCCTGGTTTAATAGTAATTACTTTTATGTTGTAGGGCTTTAACTCAACGCGCAATCCTTCGAGATAAATTGTGGCTGCGGCTTTACTCGCGCAATAAAATCCACTGCCCGAAAATCCACGGTTATCTGCTAAAGAAGAAATGCCGGCAATAATTCCATTTCTGTTTTTTATAAATGCAGGGAGAAGCTGCTCAACCCAATGGATTAATCCAAATACATTAGCTCCAAATGTATTTTCGGCAAAATCGGAATTGTAATTATTAACAGTCACCGGTTGTCCATACCCCGCATTCAATATTGCTATATCAATCTTACCAAATTTATTTATTGATTCTAGATAGGCATAACGAACATCCCCTTTTTTACTTACATCACATTTTAGTATTAGTATTCTTTCTCTATTTAAATGACCGAAATCTTTCTCCATCAGTTCAATGCGGCGTGCAGTCAAAATCAAGTTGCATTCTTCATCAATTAGAATTTTTGCGAGAGCATTACCGATACCGGATGATGCCCCAGTGATTAATATTGTTTTACCTTTGAAGTCCATAATTACCAATTACCCGCTAATTTATATTCTTTTTTTAACCGCAAACTTTCGAACCATTGAATAGCCGCAATTACACTTGGTACGGCTGAAGAAAGATGCGTGCCCCCTTTTACGGTTATCAATTCAACATTTACTCCCTGCGAAACAAAATAATCTCTTGCTCTTTCGGAATTTTCGTATGGTACATATTCATCGGCATCCCCATGAAATAATTTTGTTGGTGTTACCGGTTTAAAATTTAGCAGACTGTTTTCGTTAAACGCGTCTGTTAATAACTTGAACGTCCCATTTAAGTATGAATCTTTAAATGATTGTTTAAAGAGTTGAGCAATATTTGAGGTAAGTTGTGCATTAATTTCGGTAGTGGTTTTTGTTCCATCAAAAAGTGAATTCATTCTTTCTGCATAGGGTGAATTAAAAATGTCTGCTAATTTATTCCAACCGTAAATCTGATCATAAGCAGCCATAAAGTAGGCTAAATATGAAGGTTGGTTGTAAGTTGATTGAGCAATTATTTTTTGAGCTGTCAAATTCAGATCATAAGCTCCAGCCATAGGTGCAGATGCTGCTAGTTTTATCTCGTTTGAATATTTCTTTTCAATTTCCTTTTGGGCAGCCATTGTTACATATCCTCCCTCAGAGTATCCCAGCAAAAAAACCTGCCCGTTAAGGGAAATGTTTTTTGAAGATGCATACGCCCTGCCGGCTCTTATCATATCAATAACTGTTGCCGCCGAAGTCTTTTGATGATGATATGGATGAACCATCACCGATTCCCCCAAACCTAAATAATCGGGCATTACAACGAAATAACCTAAAGACGCCCCAATTAATCCCTCAGCGCCATTTAGCGGATTAACTGAAGCAACACTCGTTCTCTTTGTTTGTGTTCCATGCTGAATACTGGCAATCGACAAATTATTTTTACCTGTAGGTAAAAACAGCGCACCGGATGCTATAGTGATTTGCCCCTTAGTGTCAACTGTATTGTAAACAATCTTAAAAACATCAACATCATAAGTAAACATTACGGATCCGAATCCAGTAGGATCGTAACTACTAACAAGTTGTTTAATTAGTGAAGCACCGAAAGTTCCGAGATAAGAGGTACTTATAAGCGCTCCCTGCTCCTTCGAAACAGGTTCAACAGGATTATCCGATTTATCACATGAAATAATAATTACCGAAAACAATAACCCAATAATAAGATTTCTCATTTTCACTCGATTTTCCTTTCTTTAGATAACAGCATTCCCAATATTTTGGTTCGCTGTGTAAATCTACAATACATTATTCAACAAATTCTAAGCACTTTTTTTTGATAAGATAAAAATTTGTATTTTTAGCAAAAATTATTCCAGAGACTTATGTTTAAAAAGTTAGACTTAGTTGAAGTTGATAATATTGCGGTTAACACCGAAATATTTGAGACTAAATTTACATGCGATCTCGGCAAATGTAAAGGTGCGTGCTGTACAATGGAAAGTGAATTAGGGGCTCCTCTTAAAGAAGAAGAAGTAGATATAATCAATAAATATTTTGAAGCGATAAAGATATATCTCCCAAAAGAGCATTTAAAGGAAATTGAGAAAAATGGGTTTTGGATCAACAGACAGGGGGATTTGATGACCCGAAGCATTAACAATAGACAATGCGTATTTGTTTATTATGATGGAGATATCGCAAAGTGTGCAATTGAAAAAGCTTTTTTCGATGGTAAAATCGATTTTCAGAAACCCATCTCCTGTCACCTTTTCCCAATACGGGTTTCAAATTTCGGTGGCGAAGTTCTTCGTTTCGAAAAATATGAGGAGTGTCAGCCTGCAATCACGAAGGGGGAAAAGTGTAATACAACAGTTTTCGAATTTTGTAAAGATTCACTTAAAAGAGAATTCGGCAGTGATTGGTTCAATAAAACTAAAAAAGTAACTGGAAGTTAATTATGTTATCTCTTCATCAAAAATTGGCTTTACAGCAAAAACTTTCACCACAGCAAATTCAATATCAAAAATTGCTTCAGCTGAATACTCTTGCCCTTGAACAGAGAATTAAGACCGAATTAGAGCTTAATCCAATTCTTGAAGAAACTCTCGACGAAGAAATTGAACTGAATACAGAACAAGATTCTGACGACGACACACCCGAAACCACTGCTGATGAAGATGAAAAATATGACAGCAAGGAAGATGAGTTTGAAATTGAAGATTTTATGAATGATCAGGAATCTGAATATGAATTTGACCGTATCAACCGATCGAATGATGAAGAAAAATTACAACCTCTTGCTCCTCAGAGAAAATCTTTGCGGGAAAACTTGATTGATCAGCTCCATATGCTGAATTTGAGTGAAGAGGAAACCATACTCGGTGAAAATATTATTGGAGGACTCGATAAAGATGGATACTTTAAACAAGATCTTGCGAAAATTGTTGATGAGCTTAAGCTTTTTGAACATATAGAAATTTCTATAGATCATGCCGAGAAAATTCTTAAAAAAATTCAATTGCTTGAACCGGTTGGCATAGCAACTCGCGATTTGCAAGAGTGTTTATTAATTCAGATTAAGAATTCTTCGTACGATCCTTATTATTCTTATCTCGCCGAAAAAATATTAAGAGAATGCTGGGAAGATTTTGCTAATAAGAGATATGATTCTATTCAAAAGACATTAAACCTTTCCATTGAAACTCTTCGTACCACACTTGAATTAATTCAAAGATTAAACCCAAAACCGGGAGAAGGAAATATTGATTCGGAGGAGATGAATCAAATTACTCCCGATTTTGTTATTGAAAAAAATGAAGATAATTATATTGTTACTCTTAATGATAGAAGCGTTCCTTCGGTTACTATAAGTCGGACTTATCTTGAACTTCTCGATTCCAACAAGAGGAAGAGAAAAATATCGGAGAGAGAGAAGGAAACCCACAAATTTCTTCGTGAAAAATTTGAATCGGCAAAGTGGTTTATAGCTTCACTCCAGCAGAGAAGAAATACACTAATGAGAATAATGCAGTCTATTCTTGAAAAACAATTTGAATTTTTTGAGAGTGGCCCCCGCTTTTTAAAACCAATGATTTATAAGGATATTGCCGATGAAGTTTTGATGGACATTTCCACAATAAGTCGGGTGGTAAATGGTAAATTTGTGCAAAGTCCTCAAGGCATTCATGAGTTGAAATATTTTTTCAGTGAAGGACTATCGACCACTAGCGGAGATGAGATTTCGAATAAGCACATCAAAGAAATAATAAAAGAGATCTGCGATAACGAGTCAAAAGATAATCCCTACAGTGACGATAAAATAGCAAGTATACTTCAGGAAAAGGGAATAAATATTGCCAGAAGAACAGTTGCAAAATACCGCGAACAACTAATGATACCTGTAGCCCGCCTTAGAAAGGAATTATGATATTTGTTGATGTGTTGATAATAATTTTATTGTTCGTGTTGTTCTCTCTTCCCCATTCAGTGTTAGCGTCATTAAATTTTAAGAAAAAAATGCAAGAGAGAATTGGAACCAAAATTGCATTTTACCGGATCTTCTACAATTTGTTTGCGCTGGTTTCATTTTATCTCTTCTATATAATTTCTCCAAAACCGGCAGTTACTATTTATGATTTAGATTACCCGTTCGATATTGCGATGATTTTTTTTCAAGTGCTCTCGTTATTCGGATTATGGTGGTCACTAAGACCTATAGACTTAAAAGAGTTTTTAGGACTACAACAGGTGCTTCGTTATTTGCAAAATAATTATAGCTCCGATGAACTTGACGAAAAGCCAAAGTTACAATTTGAGTATGCATTCAAATATGTCAGGCATCCAATATATTTCTTTTCAATATTGTTTTTAGGATTTAGGCCCTCAATGGACCTCTTTTATTTTGTAATGTTTATTTTAATAGTAATATATTTTTATGTTGGTTCTATCTATGAAGAAAAGAAACTTGTAAACATATTTGGTGTTCAATACGTCGAATATCAACAAAAAGTACCAAGAATGTTCCCAATTAAATTATTTATGAGGTAAAAAGTTTATATGAAAATTAGATCAACTACAATTATAGGTGTATTAAAAGATGGCGAAGCTGCTCTCGGCGGCGATGGCCAGGTAACTCTAGGTAATACGGTAATGAAACACAATTCTGTAAAAATAAGAAAACTCCTAAATGGTAAAGTTATAACTGGTTTCGCTGGTTCAACCGCAGATGCATTTACTTTGCTACAGAGATTTGAAGAAAAACTGGAAGCTTACAGCGGAAATGTAAATCGAGCAGTAGTGGAATTGGCAAAAGATTGGCGTACCGATAAGTATTTGCGCAGACTTGAAGCAATGCTTGCGATATTATCTGCTGATAAAGCTTACATTGTATCTGGGACCGGTGATGTTATAGAACCGGAAGATGGAATTGTTGCTATTGGTAGCGGCGGAATGTATGCTTTAGCTTCAGCAAAAATGTTAAAAAAGTATACTGAATTAAGTGCTAAGGAAATTGTAATAGAGTCTCTCAAAAATGCTGCGGAAATTTGTATATATACTAATAATAATATTTCAGTTGAGGTAATATCTAAATGAGCATGTCTGATAATTTAAAAAATTTAACACCTTCACAAATTGTAGCTGAATTGGATCGTTTTATTATTGGTCAAAATGATGCCAAGCGCGCAGTAGCAATTGCATTGCGTAACAGATGGAGACGCCAGCAAGTAGTTGAGAGTATCAAAGAAGAAATAATGCCGAATAATATAATTCTTATTGGACCAACGGGAGTGGGTAAAACTGAGATCGCGCGTCGATTAGCTAAACTCTCGGGTGCTCCTTTTATAAAAGTTGAAGCTTCCAAATATACCGAAGTTGGTTATGTTGGCCGAGATGTTGAATCTATGGTTCGCGATTTAACCGAAATTGGTGTAAATATGGTAAGATCCGAACAGACAGAAGCTGTCCAAGAAAAAGCCGAGAGACTTGCAGAAGATAGAATTTTGGACCAGCTAATTCCTCCAATGAAAAAGAATAGTCGTTTAGGTGAGGAAGAAAATGAAAATTCCGAAGAATATCAGAATGAAAAAACTAGAGAATGGTTTAGAGAAAAGTTGAGATCGGGGGAACTTGACGACAGGTTAATTGAATTTGATGTTACTTCCCCAGCATTTGGAATGCAAGTATTGGGTCCCCAAGGTATGGATGATATGGCTTCAAATCTTCAGGATATTATGAGTTCTATGATCCCAAAGAAAAAGAAAAAAAGAAAATCAAAAATTAGTGAAGCAAAGAAAATTATTGCCCAAGAAGAAGCCGAAAAGTTAATTGATATGGATGCTGTTCAGCGTGATGCCGTTAAAAGAGTTCAAGAAACCGGAATTATTTTTATAGACGAAATTGATAAGATTGCCGGTGCTAAAAGTCAGCAGGGCCCCGATGTATCGCGTGAGGGTGTTCAACGTGATTTACTACCGATTGTGGAGGGTTCTACAGTCAATACAAAATATGGACCGGTAAAAACTGACCATGTATTATTTATTGCCTCCGGGGCTTTTCACGTTTCAAAACCATCCGATCTTATCCCCGAACTGCAGGGTAGATTCCCAATTAGAGTGGAACTAAAAAGTTTGACTGAGGAGGATTTTATTAAAATTCTTACAATTCCTCAAAATGCTCTATTGAAGCAATATTCAGCTCTGCTTGAAACTGAAGGAGTTAACATATTATTTAATGATGAAGCTATTTCCGAAATTGCGAAAACCGCGGCATTAGTAAATGATCAGGTTGAAAATATTGGGGCCAGAAGATTACATACTATTTTAACTACGCTGTTGGAAGATATTCTTTTTGAAGTCCCCGATAAAATGCCAAGTGAAGATGTTACCATTACCGGTGCAATGGTAAATGACAAGCTTGATAAGATTGTGAAAAACAGAGATTTAAGTAAATATATTCTGTAGTTGTTTTTAATTATGAAAATGCAGAGTCGATAAAACTTCTGTTAAGAATTTTACAAACTCTGCATTCGTTTTTTAATACTTAATCAAATATCTTTTCCAATCCTTGATATTTTGTATGCACTAGATCAACTGAGTCTTCAATTATTTTAACTTCGTCACCTTTAACAGCTTCATTAAATTTTTCTACCGCGGTATTTAGTTCAGCTACAGCTAATTCATATTTTTCTTTCCTTTGTTCAATTCTTTTTGAAAGTTTCGCCTTTTTCACCAATTCCATTTTTTCTTTCAGATCTACTGCCGATTGTTTCACCTTTGCCATATTTTTTTCTGGTGCGTAGTAATGATATAACATATACAAAACTTGATGAAACTCATCGATTTCCTTTAATAGGGGTCTGATAATCCTAACCATACTTTCAAAATCAGAATGAAGTTTTTCTGCGGCATTTAACAAACCGATTGAATCTTTTTCTGCGGTAGATTTTTTATACCAATTTACACTCTTCTCAAATTTCACCAAACCTGCATCCCATTTTTCTTTTTTGTCTCTTAAAATGCCAGGTAATTCAACCTTTTTAATTTTGTCGAAGCCCGTTTCAATATCTGGAAGAAGTAAGGCCAGCAATTTGATATCTTTATTGGGCCATCCGGTATGCCATACTTGGTAAATGATTTCATGAAAATCTGATAATTCTTTTACATCGCTCGAAACTTCATGATCTTTAGCATCTTGACTATAAATGCTAAGATTGAGTGCAAATAACATAAATAACATTGTGAATAATGATTTCATTAAAACCTCATATTTTGGTTGGTTTAAAATAATTAAAGCATGGCAGATTATAATTGCCATGCTTTAAAATGGTTCCTGCCTAATTATAAAATATGAAAGGCAACGGTTAAACCAGACATAACAATAGCAACCATGCTCATTAATTTAATTAGGATATTTAAGCTTGGACCTGAGGTGTCTTTAAAAGGATCGCCGACAGTATCACCAATAACAGCTGCTTTATGAGCAGTTGAACCTTTACCACCAAGATTTCCTTCTTCAATATATTTTTTAGCATTATCCCAGGCACCACCAGAGTTTGCCATGAATACAGCTAATACAAATCCTGCTCCAAGCCCCCCTACTAACAATCCCATAACTCCAGCAACACCAAAAACTATACCGGTAATTATTGGAACAGTAATCGCTAACAATGAAGGAACGAGCATTTCTGCTTGAGCACCTTTAGTTGAAATTTCAACGCAGCTAGCATAATCGGGAGTTGATTTACCTTCAAGTATACCAGGAATAGCTTTGAATTGACGTCTTACTTCATCAACCATTTTACCGGCTGCTCGGCCAACGGCATTCATTGTTAAACCGCAGAATACAAATGCCATCATTGAACCAATGAAAATACCAACGAGTACGTATGGATTCATAAGATTCACATTAAAATGAGTCATTATATCAATCAATTTTGCTTGCTGAGCTTGTATTACATTACCATGTACATCTAATAGCGTTAGTCCGGCATGATGCATAGCAATTTTAATTTCTTCAGCATAAGAAGCTAAAAGAGCCAATGCTGTTAATGCCGCTGAGCCAATAGCAAATCCTTTACCTGTTGCTGCAGTGGTATTTCCAAGTGAATCGAGGGCATCTGTTCTTTTTCTCACTTCTTTGCCGAGTCCAGCCATTTCAGCATTTCCACCTGCATTATCAGCAATAGGACCATAAGCATCTGTTGCAAGAGTGATTCCTAATGTTGAGAGCATACCAACTGCGGCTATACCAATACCATATAAGCCCATATTCATATTTGTAATTACATTTGCAAGATCAAAGCCTGTAGCAAATAAAAACGCAAGGATGATACCTACAACAACAGCGCCCACTGGAATAGCTGTAGAAATCATTCCAACGCCTAAACCAGAGATGATAACAGTTGCAGGACCGGTAGAAGAACTTTCGGCAATTTTTTGAGTTGGTTTGTAGGAATGAGAAGTATAATATTCTGTAGCTTTACCAATAACAATACCTGTAACTAATCCAGTTACAATCGATCCCCAAATTCCCCACGCATTTTCGAATCCTAACATCTTAACGATTACCAACGAAAAGATCACTATGAGCACTGAGCTGAAATTTATTCCCTTCGATAACGCGCCAAGTAAATCTTTTTGAGTAGCGTCTTCTTTAGTTCGAACAACATAAATTCCAACAATAGAAAGTATTATACCAATAGCCGCTATAAGCATTGGTGCAATTACAGCTCTTAATTGTAATGCTGGAGTATCTAAAAAAGCAGCAGCGCCAAGTGCGGCTGTTGCCAATATTGAACCACAATATGATTCATATAAATCAGCACCCATGCCGGCTACATCACCCACATTATCGCCAACGTTATCTGCAATCGTAGCTGGATTTCTTGGATCATCTTCAGGAATACCAGCTTCAACTTTACCAACCAAATCTGCTCCAACATCAGCGGCTTTAGTAAAAATACCACCGCCAACTCTTGCGAATAATGCTTGAGTAGATGCACCCATGCCGAATGTTAACATTGTTGTAGTAATAATCACAAGATTGTGAGCATCACTTGCGGCAGGATAAACAGCATTTAAAACCATAAACCAAATTGAAATATCTAATAATCCTAAACCCACCACAACTAACCCCATTACAGCACCACTTCTAAATGCAACTCTCAAACCCTTATTTAAGGATTCTCTTGCGGCATTAGCCGTACGTGCTGAAGCGTAAGTTGCCGTTTTCATGCCAAAAAAACCAGATAATCCGGAGAAAAATCCGCCGGTAATAAACGCAAATGGAACCCATCCATTTTGCAGATTAAATCCATAAGCCAGAATAGAAAAAATTGCAGTAATGATTATAAAGAATATCCCAACAACTTTGTACTGCTGTCTGAGATAAGCCATGGCTCCTTTGCGTACATAAGATGCGATTTCAGCCATTCTTGCTGTTCCTTCACTCTCTTTCATCATTTGCTTGAAGAAAAACCAGGCAAAAAATAACGCGATGAGAGAGGAAATTGGAACAACCCAAAATAAGTCAGTCATATTGTTACTCCTCCACGTTAATAAATTAGTGTAAAATTTATATCCCGAACTAATAGTTCAGAAATTCTTCTTGTGTAGAGAAATGATGCAGGTTGGTAACTTCGTGAGAAAACTGGAAAAGAATTGAAAAAAGTAGCTTTATTTTATAATAAAAATCTTGCCAAATTCTTTCTAATTCTGAAGTTGTACCGAACCGTTAAAACTTGGCGCTCAAAATACAAAATGGAGATGAAATTATCCTATTAATTTTAGTCATAATTTAATTGATTTATATCTTGTGTAGTGAGTTAAAATTAAGAATTTGCTTAGAATTTATTGATAAAGATGGCGCGATGGAGAAAATGCCGGAGAATAATTTAACTCCGGCACTATTCAAATTAATTATTAATTCTTAGGTTGATAAACTATTTTGCGGATTGTGTCGAATTGAAGATAAGGATATTCTGAACGAAGGTTTTCTATTGCATCACTTGCACTAATTTTTTTTTGTCTTAAGGATTTAAATTTCTTCCTGATGATATAATCTCGAACCGATTTTTCGTCGATCAATCCTCTGCTTGTAAGCAGCGAATAGATATCATCGCTAATTAATTCGGCAAGCGGATTTCCCGAGTTAATATTTAGATTTTCCATACTTCCCTCCGTAATTGTTTTTTTAGACGAGTTAGTATTCGTTTAGTTTCCGATTACTAAATAATCTTAAAATACAATAGTGGAAACAGCACATCTATGTAGTTTTAATTTAAAAGGGGGGAAATAATGGGATTGACCTACATAATCATGCGGTAGGTAGAAAAATTTCTAAATTATTCCTTTTCTTATTGCTTTTGCTACGGCTTCAGACTGGGAATGAACGTGTAATTTCCGGTATATATTTCTAATATGATGTCGAACAGTATCAACACTAATGAAAAGGGAATCAGCTATTTCTTGATAATTATTTCCATTGGAGAGAGATGTTAAAACTTCAATTTCCCTTTGAGAAAGCTGATCTTCATCATTATCATTTTTTTTATTTTGATTCTGCTGAAATACATTAATTACCTGCCGGGCAATTAAGGAACTCATTGGCGAACCTCCCTCATTAGCATCTTTAATAGCTTCAAGTAATCGGCTGGGGGTTGTTTTTTTTACAAGATAACCACACGCTCCAGCGCAAAGCGCTTTAAACACTGTGTTGTTATCTTCATATACAGTCAAAACTAAAATGTTTAATTCCGGTTTTTTACGTTTAGCCTTCTCTATTCCTTCTATTCCGGTCATACCGGGTAAACCAATATCCATCAACGCAACATTTACGTCAAGCTTTTCTAATTTAGCAAGAAATGATTCACAATCTGAAAATGCGCCAACACAGCTGTACTCGGGAGTACCATTAATCAATGCAGATAAACCTTCACGAATAACAGTGTTATCTTCAATTATGGCTATTTTGATCATTTCTCTCTGAGAATTATTTGTTAAAGAAATTTATAAAAATACTTTATATATTTTTAGGAAATAGTGGTTTTTTAAACTTTTTAATATCACATTCAAAAATTATCTCAGTCCCCTGATCTGAAGAATTAATTTTCAGCTCACCATTCAGCAATTTTGCTCTACTCTTCATATTCAGAATGCCATTACCACACTCAAATCTCGAATTATCTATTCCATTTCCATCATCCTTAAGTGAAATGAAGAGTTTATTTGATTGTATCTCTGCAGATAAAATTATTTTTCTGCATGAACTATGTTTTATTGCATTATTAATTCCCTCTTTTAAAATTAAAAACAAGTTCTGTTTATAATCATGAGGTAATTTCAAGTCTTCAATATTTTCGAGATTTACTGACTTAAATGAAATTCCGGTGGCATGTAATAATTCCGAATATGAATCTTTCAGCCTTAAGATGAGATGATAAAAAGAATCACGTTTAGGATTTACTATCCAAACAATATCGCTCATATTATCAATAAGTATTCTTGCTTTCTCGCTGATAGAATTTAAATTTGTTAGAGCTCCCTCGTGTTTATTTTTTAATTGATTGGAAGCAATTTCACTAAGTATAGAAATTTCCGTTAATCCCGAACCTATATTATCGTGTAAATCCGCAGCCAACCGCGATTTAAGTTTTTCAATTACTAGCAAACTTCTGAACCTCAAAGAGATTATATAATAACTTATTGTGAGAATAATTAACGCAAGTGGAAGGATAAACCACCAGCGTTTGTAAAATGGGGGCAAAATTTTTATGTACAGAAGCGAACCCTCGTAGTTCCATATTCCATCGTTGTTGGAACCAATTACTACAAAAATATAATCTCCCGGAGAAAGATTTGTATAGTTGGCTCTCCTTCTTCTTGAATCAACAAAGTTCCAT
Source organism: Melioribacteraceae bacterium (assembly GCA_019638015.1). Taxonomy (NCBI): domain Bacteria; kingdom Pseudomonadati; phylum Ignavibacteriota; class Ignavibacteria; order Ignavibacteriales; family Melioribacteraceae; species Melioribacteraceae bacterium. The sequence continues at coordinate 3,651,844 of JAHBUP010000001.1, forward strand.
TCCTTATCAACACCCTGAAGCATGTACGCATATTTATTATCACGAGGATTAAGATAATCAAGCGAGGCAAATTCAAATGAGAAAAAATTCTGATCATAATTCAGTATTAATGTATCCGGCTCTCCTTTTATAGTTTCATTAAAAATTGAGATTGAACTAATTACTATTGAAGGCACATTTGTATTATCAATTATTTTATCGGGGAAAAAATTATTCAGTCCATTAATTCCTCCGAAGAACATCTCTCCCTTCTCCGACTTAAAAAAAGCTCCACCGGAAAATTCAAGATTCTGCACACCATCATTTAATTCATATTGAGTAAACTGCTGGTTGGATTTATTAAATTTATATATCCCTTGATCGGTACTTATCCATAATTGATTTACATTATCCTCTAAAATTCCATACACAACTGAACTATGAAGGTTATTTTTTTTATGAAACCTAGTGAATTTAGAAAGTTTCTTATCAAACTTATTTAATCCTCCCCCATAGGTGGCAATCCAAAGAAATCCCTCTTTATCTTCATGCATTGACATAATTCTGTTATCGCTGATACTTGTTTCATCATCTGGATTATTTTTATATGACGTAAACTTACCCGATATATAATCGAAAGTATTTAATCCTCCACCATAAGTGCCTACCCAAATTATTCCCTCTCTATCTTCATGCATACAATATACTCTGTTATCGCTCAGGCTTGACGGATTCTTGGGATTATGAACATATCTCTTAAATTTTATCTCGGATGCTTCCGCTTGGTCACTATTAAAAAGGCACAATCCCCCGCCGAATGTTCCTACCCAATAATTATCTTTTGAATCTATAAGAAGTGTTTGAACTTGATCCGAGCTTAATGAAGTTTTATCGTTTTTATTATGAACAAATCTTGTAAAGAAATTACTTTTTACGTTTAGTCGGTTTAATCCACCGTGATAAGTCCCAATCCACAAATTTCCATTCTTATCTTCTTTAATTGCTCTAATATGATTATCGCTTAATGACAATGAATCTGCGGGATTATTTTTAAAATAGGTGATTTTATTATTTTTTCTATCAAATCGGTTTAATCCACCTTTATAAGTGCCAATCCACAATATTGAATTTTTATCTTCATAAATTGACCAGACTATATCATCGTTCAACCCGGTGCTTCTATTGATGGTATTGAATTTTGATGTGTTGGGCTCAATTTTGTTTATCCCCTTACCCAGGTTTGTACCAATCCAAACAATTCCTGAATGATCAACAAAGGTTGTTAGTATATCATTTTTAATAAGAGAGTTTTTCTCAACTGGGTCCCCCACTACATCCTGAAACAAATTTGTGTTTGGATCAAATAATGATATTCCCCCTTCGGATGTACCAATCCACAATTTGCCTGAAAGATCATTTGAAATTGACATCACAAAATTTCCGGGAAGTGAATTGCGCCCACTTCCTTTCATATACTTTTGAAATTTTAATTCACTCGGTTTTTTATTAAAATCTTTCATTTCTAACTTATAAAGTCCATCACCATAGGTACCAATCCACAAATTGCCTTCGTAATCCTGACAGAGTGAAATGATTCGACTTTCATTCTTCGATGCAAATTTATTGTCAAGATTATAATTTTGAATTTCGACGCGATCATTTTTTTCTACGACTTTAAATAAACCTCCCCCAATGCTTCCCACCCAAATATTTTCATTGTTATCAATTAAAATAGACTGAATACGATTTGAAGAAGGATTTCTGTGCCGATCAATACTTATCTGTTTTATTACTCCATTATCAGGATTATATTTTACTAATCCTTTACCCCAGGTACCAATCCATAAATTCCCTAATTTATCTTCTGTAATCGCGGTTATAGAATTATCACTGTTGCGGGAAAAGGGAAGTGGTAAATCATAATAGTTTTCTATGAAATCGAATAAACTTTTTAACTGTCTGTTTAAATGAATACGAGTGAAGGTTCCCCTCTTTCTATCATATTTATTTAATACTCCTCCCGAAGTACCCACCCACAAATTACCAACCCTATCTTCATACAAACTAAGTATTCCATTATCGGATATGGTGCTGGAGTCGAGAGGATCATTTGCAAAGACTAAAAAATTATAGCCATCATATCTATTTAAACCGTTTGCCGTACCAAACCAGAGGTATCCTTTCCTATCTTGAATTATACATTTAACGCTGCTTTGTGATAATCCATCGTGAACTCCAATAGATAAAACTTGTAGATTATCTTTGCGGAATGAGTTTTGAGAATAATGAAGCCCGGCAAAAAAAATCATTAACACTATTAATTGGAGGAATCTTGAATTCATTATTATTTAATTGAAATGTTGGTTAAGAATCTAATTAATTTGATCTACAAAATCACCTTTTAGTTGGCCTTGCACTTATGATTTGTATTGTTAGAATAAATTTATAATGACATGATGAATTCCTCAGAAACAAAACTTATATTTAATTATAAATATGAAGAAAGTTTTTATGAAACGAATACTTTTTCTAATATCTCTTTTATTGGTGATTGGCACTTTTGCCGCATGCGATAAAGGAATAGAACCCGAACCAGAGAAACCAATATATAATGAAAAAATGGGATTCGAAGGAAAGGTTGAATTTATTGGTAATTGGCCTGCAGGAATAAAAAGGACTCATCTTGTGGTATTCAAAGAAGCTATCAAAACTTCTGCTGATTTCTTTCCACCAAACTTAAGTTTTGTTGTTGATTCAATACCTTATCAAACCAGATCATTTCAATACAATTCAAACGAAAATAATTTTATACCATTATTCCAACTTGAACCAGCCACTTATAAATACATAGTTATAGCGCAAAGCAAAACTCCCGAAATCTCACTTGATAGAAAGGATTGGTTTATTGCTGGCATTTATTACAATCCCGGAAACAATTCTGAACCCGGAACGCTAACTATGCAAGAAGGGAAAATGCTCAAAGAAGTTAATATTATTGTTGATTTCAATTCGCCTCCGCCTCAACCCCCAATGTAATGTACGCCTAAAATTTGAAAGGTTTTATGATGAAAAAATATTTTACAATTTTGTTTTTTTTAACTCTATTCACTTCGGCATTAAATGCTCAAAATATCACACTTACTGGCAAGGTTGTTACATCCCGGAATGAACCATTGGAAGGTGTTAATATTGTATTGCTTGGAACAAATTTTGGCGACGCGACAAACTCGGATGGAATTTTTGAAATCAAATCTGTACCCATAGGAGATTATACTTTGCAGGCTTCTCTAATCGGTTATGGAAAAAAGATTTACAGCATAACTAAAACTAATTATTCCAGATTTATTAAAATTTTTCTCTCCGAAATCACACTGCAAACCGATCAAGTTATTGTTAGCGCTGCAAAACATCTTCAAAATAAAATAGATTTGAGTGTGAGCACGGCAGTAATTTCTCCTGAAATTTTAAGCAATAGAAATTATCAAACCTTTGATGAAATGTTGAGAACTGTTGCCGGCGTACAGGTAAATCTTGAGCAGGTAAGTATTAGAGGATCAAGCGGATATACAAAAGGTGCTGGTACTAGAGTTTTAGTAGCTATCAATGGAATTCCATTTTACTCCGGCGATTCAGGGGATATTGTTTGGGAAATTATTCCCGTCACTGATATAGAAAGAGTTGAAGTTATAAAGGGTCCAGCCAGTTCATTGTATGGTTCATCCGCAATTGGCGGTGTTATAAATATTATCACAAAAAGTTTTGCGAAATACCCAATCACACAATTTCAATCTTATTTTGGAATGTATGATAAACCAAGTTATAATATATGGGATTGGTCTGAATCTTCAAGAAATTTTTATGGTTTAGCATTTACTCATTCTAATTCTGTTAGCGATTTAAGTTATACTTTTTCTGCCAAGAAATTCGATAATGATGGATACCGTCAGAATAATTACTTTAAAAGAAATCTTCTTTATCTTAACCTGAACTACAAAGTAAATGACCAGAGCCGGATTTCATTTTTCACAAACTATTTAAATATGAATCGAGGTAACTTTCTTTATTGGAAGGATTCTCGTAATGCGCTTGTACCTAAGGATGAAGATAATGGTAATTATGTTAAATCCGATAGATTATTTAGCGGATTCACATATCATAATAACATTTCCAAAACCACAACTTTAGATATAAAAGCAAGTAATTACTACACGAAATTCACCGGGATTGGATTGGAAGTTACAACCTCAACCGCAAATCTTTCAAGACTTGAAGCCATTCTTAATTCCAATTTAACAAACAGCATGGATAACACTTCGGGTATAGAGGCATCATATACATCGGTCAAATCCAACATTTTTAAGAATCCAACATTTTTTGGTGCCGGCGTTTTTACCAACTTTGATTATAAATTCAGTAAAAGTTTTTCGGCTAATTTTGGGATGCGTTTCGATTATATGAAGTTAGATACAATTGATGGCGCATCAGCAATTACACCCAAAGCCGGCTTAAATTATAAGCTGAGCGACCAAATAATAATGAGAGGATCGGTTGGCACAGGCTTTCGAGCTCCTACTCCTTCGGAAGTATTTACAACCGCAGGTGTTGGGGGCGGAATTGATGTAAAAGAAAATCCAAACCTTAAACCGGAAAAAAGTGTTTCACTCGAGTTGGGATCATTAATCATTATTTCAGATCAGATTAATATCGACGCAGCACTTTACCAAACAGAGTATGACCAGTTTATTGAACCCCTTTTAACTCGCGAAGGAAAAATTCAATTTACAAATATTACAAACGCTAGGATTCAGGGTGCAGAGATAATAGCTGATTGGCAGATTATCCCGCAAACTATTTCTGTTAATTTTGGATATAATTACATGTGGGCAAGAGATGTCGATAATAACATTGCAATGAAATATCGACCGCGTCATACTATTAATACTTCAGCCGATCTAAATTTCTATCCCTTTTCATTTAACTTTAATTTTAGATATTTGAGTAAGGTTGAGCAGATTGATTTCAATCTAACTCAGCCCCCTTTTGCTCTTATCGTTGATGGCAGCAAAAGAGTCCCCGTGTTTGTAACCGATTTTTCCGCTATCTATAATTTTTTCGTAAGTACTTACCCTGTTAAAATTCAACTCAACGTCAAAAATCTTTTTAATTACAATTACGTTGAATTTATGGGGAACATTGCCCCATTAAGAAATTACAGTATTGGCACCGAAATATTTTTCTAACTAAATGTTTAATTCCATGGATAATTTTTTTGATGAAATAAATTCCGCCGTTACAATAAGCGATATTAACGGAATCATTATTTATATGAATAAAAAATCGGCGGAAGTTTTCAAAGACGAGGGCGGGTATAATTTGATTGGTAAAAGTTTATTTGACTGCCATAATAATCAATCGATTGATATTATTAAGCAATTAATCGGAGAGAATAAAACAAATACTTATACTATTGAGAAACGCGGTATCAAAAAATTAATTCACCAAATGCCCTGGTATGATAATGGTGAATTAAAGGGACTAATAGAATTATCGATTGAGATACCATTTAATATGGTTCATCATGTTAGAGATTAGTAACATCACTATTTATTTCTTCGGTATCATCTCTTTTGACTACCTCAACGGTAAAATTTGAAACTAGAGCGGCAATTGCTCCAACTGCCGCAAGTATGGGTGCGCAAATTACACCGAGGATTCCAATATTTACTGGTATTTCAATAAATGTATTACCCTTTTCATCCTTAATTATTATTCTACGGATGTTGCCTTCTCGAATCAGCTCTTCAATTTTTGCCAGCAAATCTTTGCCATTTACCTTAAACTCAACGCTCATTTTATTCCTCTCTTATTTGAGTCTTTAGATGAATGAGAATAACTATAGTTTCATTACTTTTAAATTATTCTTGAACTTGCGCAATAAAAAACTCTGTGCCCTAATGTGATGATTCTTTATTACGGCACAGAGTAATTATAAATTCAAACGATAATTATGATACAACTTCTGCAGCAGGCTCTACCGATTTTGCTTTTTTAGCAAATAATTTTTTAGCGAATGAAAAAACATTAAACTTTCCTATATCTTCCAAAATTGTATAAACAACCGGCACAACAAATAATGTAAGAATTGTTGAAGTTATCAAACCACCAATTACCGCTTGTCCCATTGGGGCTCTCCATTCAGCTCCTTCCCCAACTCCAATTGCTACCGGAAGCATTCCACCAATTGTAGAAAATGTAGTCATTAATATCGGTCTTAATCTTGTTGGGCCAGATTGCAATAACGCTTCCATTCTTGTTTTACCCTGTTCACGCAGCTGATTAGTATAATCAACCAATAGTATCGCGTTCTTTGTTACAATACCCATTAACATTATTATTCCGATTAATGAGATTATTGAGACCGAGTTGCCGAAAATAAGAAGGAATAAAGCCGCTCCCACAACCGCCATTGGCAGAGAGAGCATAATTGATAGTGGATGTACCAAACTCTCAAATTGCATGGCGAGAACAATATAAACAAACACTATCGCGAGCATTAGTGAAAGCAGCATATTAATAAATGACTCTGTCTGTTCTTCCCCTTGGCCCACAACATTAATCATATACCCTTGTGGGAGATCTATTTTATCAATTTCTTTTTGAACATCACCGAGAACTTCACCTAAAAATCGATCAGAGATATTCGCATCAACTCTAATTTCTTTAAGTCGGGTGTATCTATTAATTTTTGATGGGCCTGTGCCCTCCTCAATTTTTGCTATATCACCAATTGGAATCAAGTAATTATTTCCATGATTATCTTTTTTAGTGCTTTTAATATTGAGTGTGGAAATATTTATAAAATCACTTCTATCTTCTTTTTGTAATCTAACCCTCACATCGTATTGCTCATCTCCTTCTTGATATTGAGTTGCAACATTGCCATCAACCATTGAACGAACTGCAGATGCGATGGCATAAGGATTTACCCCCAGATCAGAAGCTTTTTCTCTATCAAGAACTAATCTTACCTCAGGTTTCGAAAGCTCGAGACTATTATCAACATCAACGGTGCCGGATGTATTATGTACGATGTTTTCAACTTTTGCCGCCAATGCTTTTATTGTATCAATATTTTCCCCACGTATGCTATATGTTACCGGTTTTTCATTGCCGCCGGGACCTCCCTCAAGAAGGAAGCTAAACTTTGCACCGGGTATTTTTTTTAGTTCAGTTCTAAAACCCTTTATTAACTCAAAAACTGAAACGTCGCGCTCCCTTTTTTTAGTGAGCTTAACAAGAATTGTGGCTTGAGTAACGGGATTATTTGCTGAGCCGATTGTGGTTAACACTGTTGTTACTTCTTTATTCTTTTTAAAGATGCTTTCTGCTTTTTCGCAAATCTCACTTGATTGTTCTAGCGAACTTCCGGGATTTGCTTTCACATCAACAATAAATTCAGCTTGATCAGCTTGAGGGAAAAATTCCGAACCGAGTGATCCCATTAGCCCAAGACTTAGAACGAATACAATTATTGCTGATACAAAAACAGTTTTACGATGATTTAGAGACCATTTTAACGCTGTCTTGTATTTTGCACTAAGAAAATCAAACGAGTGATTAAAATAATAGAGTATTTTATTTAATAAATTACCTTCGGGATTGAGAGTCTCATCATCTTTCCTCAGCCATTTAGCGGATAACATTGGGGTTAGAGTAAATGCTACAAACAATGAAACCAGCACCGACGCGGAAATAGTTAATCCGAATTGATAAAAGAATCGGCCCACAATTCCTTCCATAAATGCTATAGGTACAAATACCGCCACAATTGTAAATGTAGTTGCCAGCACCGCCAGTCCAATTTCTGCGGTGGCATCTTTTGCGGCGTCAACAGATTTTTTACCCATTTGAAGATGCCTGTAAATATTTTCAATTACTACAATCGCGTCATCAATTAACAAACCTACCGCTAATGAAAGTGCCAGAAGAGACATCATGTTAAGTGTGAAGTCAAGGGCATACATCATAATAAAACTTGCAATAATTGAAGATGGCAACGCTAACGCGGTAATAATTGTTGCTCTAAAATTTGCCAGGAACAGATAAATAATAAACACTGCCAGCAATCCACCATAAAAAATGTCTACCAACACATCATCAATTGAGTTTTCAATATATACGGAGTTGTCGCGAGCCAAGTAAATCTCTATATCTTGAGGCATCTCCTTTTCTAGCGAGGCAATTGCTTTCTTTACTTCATTGGCAACTTCAACAGTATTACTTCCAGATTGTTTAACAATATCAAGTCCAACTGCAGATTTACCATTAAATCTTGTTAAACTAGTTTTTTCTTTAACGCCGTCAATCACTTTCGCTACATCTCTTAAATAGACCGTTTTTCCATTAGGTGTAGCAACAATAACATTATTAAAGTCATCTATTGAACGGTATTTTCCCATTGTTCTAAGTAGAACCTGTCTTTGACCATTAATTAAATTTCCACCGGGAATTTCGACGTTGCTGGCTCCCACATTATAAATCACATCTTCAATTGAAAGATTATATGCTTTTAATCGAGCGGCATCAACTTCAATTTGAATTTCTCTTTCAGAACCTCCGACTAAGTTTACAGCGCCAACTCCAGGGATGCTTTCCAGCCTTCTTTTAATTACATCTTTAGAATAAGTAGTAATCTCTTTATCCGATCTTTGCCCCGAAACAGTAAACTGCATAATTGGCAGACTAGCAAAATCAAATCTTTGAACGACGGGATCCTCAACATCTTTCGGTAATTCGGCTCTAATAGCGGCAACTTTTTCTCGAACATCTTGAGCGGCTTGCTTACCATCAATTTCCAGTTTAAATGCAATCACAACAATTGAAACATTTTCTTGTGAAGTTGATTGAACCCAATCCACACCTTCTACAACATTTACAGCATCTTCAATTTTCTTTGAAAGATCGGTCTCAATTTGTTCTGGACCAGCACCGGGAAGTATTGTTGTAATCATTACAAATGGAATATCTACATTCGGATATAAATCAACATTCAATTTATAGAATGAGAATAAACCCAATACAACCAGTGATACTATCATCATTGTGGCAAATACCGGGCGCTTTATCGAAACATCTGCTAATTTCATTTTTATCTCTACTTGATTAATTGGATGAAATTTGAATTGGCTGCCCATTTTTTAAATTGGCGTTGCCGAGTGTAATAATTTTATCTTCTTTATTTATACCGGATTTTATCTCGGTAGAAACTCCATTAGTAATTCCAATACTAACCAGTTTAAAAACGGCTTTACCATTTTCGGCGACAAAAATTCCTTTATCATTATCTTTGTTGATTATTGCTGAGTTTGGCACTACGAGCGATTTATCTTTAGTGAACAACTCAACATTTACACGGCAAAACATTCCCGGCTTAAACCATTTATCACCTGTATTGTTAAAAAGTACTTTTCCCTCAAAACTTCTCGAATTAACATCTGCCGATTTCGAAATTTGAATGATTTTTCCTTTTACCTTTAATTCGGGTTTTAGCTCCGAATATACTTCTGCAGATTGCCCAACCGCAAAGTTTGGAATATCCGACTCACCAACATTAATTATCGCTTTCATCTTGAAAATATTTGCAACAACCACTAAAGGAATACCAGGCGAAGCCAAATCACCAATATTTACATTAACTTCTGTAACTACTCCTGAGATCGGGCTGGTTAAATCAACACTGCTTTTTGCCGCATCAAAATTTGCTTTGGCAATATTGAATTGAGTTTGTACTCCATCCAGCATTTGCTGAGAGATAGCCCCCTCAGAATAAAGAGATTTCATTCTTTCTAAATCTTTCTGCGAATTTAGAAAACCTGCCTCTGCCTGATAATACTGTGATGAAGCACCCGATTTATCTAATTGAATTAACAACTGACCTGTTTTAACATAATCCCCCACTTTAACATTAACAGCGGTAATTCTCTCGGGAATTTTTCCAACAATATTTGCCTGCTCTTCCCCTTCCAGGTTTCCGTTAAATGATTTTACAACTGCTATATCTTTTATCTCTACATTGGCAAGGGATACAGCAATTGTATCTGTTACATTTTGTTTATCGGTATTTTTATCATCACCATTAGCGCCGCAACCGATTACAAAAAGCAATATTGCAAAACTCATTAATAATTTTACTTTTTTAAGATTTCTCATTTTATTTTTCCTAATTCTGTTTTGATTCGTTCACGATATTTAGACTTACTACATTTTCCCATTCCGCTTTTGCGATCAAGTAATCATATACAGCCTGTGCATAATTAGTATTCGCAAATGCAAGGGCGGCTTGGCTATCAATTAATTCTAATTGAGTTCCCACTCCATTTTTAAATCTGCTTTGCGCAATTTTCAAAGTTTTTTCTGCTTGCTCTAAGTTCTTCTCCTGGGCTTTAATTCTTTTTTTAGCCTCTTCCATATTTAATTTTGCCTGCAATACTTGAATTTTTAGTCCATCAATCAATTTGTTTTTTGTTATTTCTACTTTCTCTTTATCAATTATTGCTTGTTCAATTCTAGCGCCTCTTCTAAATCCATCGAACAATGTATATTGAAGATTTACTCCAACCATAAAAGTTTTTGCCCAATTATAGTTTTTGAATTGATAAGTGTTATCCTGGCTCTGAAATGCATACTGCCCGAATGCCGATAGGACTGGATAATACTCTGACTTTTCGATAGTTACATTCTTATCAAGCAATGAGGCCTGAATTGCCAGTTGCTTTACAGCCGGGTGATTGTACACAGCCGTAATACTCATTTCATCAATTGTTGATTGTGGCAATTCCTCGTAACTAAATTTTCCTTTTAAGGATATTTCCTGATTAACGTCGATTGCCGCAATATTTTTGAGAAGATTTTTAGCCATCGCAAGATTGTTTTTTGTTTGGGTTAGTGCCGGCGTTGTATTCGCCAACTGAACTTCCGCTCTTAAATTATCATATTCAGAAGCTACACCTTGCTTAAACATTGAAGAAACATTTTCGTAGTTGGCTTTTGCAACCTCATAATTCTTACCTGTTACTTCAACAAGTTCTTCCATCAGTAAAACTGTATAGAATGCTTTTTTAACAGCTAGAATAATATCTTGTTTTGCGTAAGCATTTCCTTCTTTCGACATTTCGGCATATTCATCAGCTATTTGAATAGCGGTATTCACTTTTTGACTGTAGATGACCTGACTAATTGAAACCGAGGCGTCAAAATTATTTTTAGCTCCAATCTCAAATGTCTGGGTTTGGTCGGTATTATTAAAAGCCGTATTTGGTCCAATGAATAAAACCGGAAGTTTTATATTTCTGGTATATCTTCCGGCAAAATCAATTCTTGGGAAAGCACTGGCATACGCTTCATTAATCTGCTCCTCAGCTTTTTGCATCTCCTTCTCGGAATATTTTATATCCCAATTGTTTTTTAATGCTCTATCGATCGCAGCATCCAAAGTAAGCTCTAATACCTCGACTGACTTATTTTGTTGATCGACACTTTGCGCGGTTAGAATTTGTAACGCCGCTAAAAATAGGATTAGTAGTTGTTTCACATTTTCCTCTAATTATCTTTCGAAATTCCTTTAAATATTATTTCCCTGAGCATTGCTACATGTTGATCAATGCTTAAGCTCTCTATTTGTTTGTGATATATTAAATCGAGTATAAAAGGGAATACCATGTTTTGATACAATATCGAAAAGTGAAGTGGATTAACTTCAATTATTTCATTTTCTGAAATCCCTTTCAAAATTCGGGTTTGCATTATTTTATTGGTCTGATGGATATACTCAATAAATTCACCCCGATCTTTATTAAAATTATTGACCTTCATTTGATTGATATAGTGCTCGGCTAAAAGGATAAATGCTTCCTGGTTTTCCAAGCAATAGCTGAACATTTCTCGTGTATAAATGGTAATGAACTCCTCAAAATTCTTACCGTCACCATCAGCCTTTTTTATGGCTTCAAGATTTGATACCAGCACATCTTCTATAATGACCTTGATAATCTCATCTTTACTGGAGAAGTAATTATAGATTGTCCCCTTTCCAAACTCGGCTTCCATCGCGATGTCGTCGAGAGTGGCAGAGTTAAATCCTTTGGAGGCAAACAGCTTTTTGGCGGCTTTTAATATCTCACCCCGTTTCTGAAGCTTTTCTCTCTCTTTTCTGCTCAAATTATTAATATTTTCCATTTTTACTCTTTTATTTGACTTTTAAGTCGACAAAGATACTAATCATTCGTTTAATAAACCAATTAGTCATTTTCAAAACTCGACATTCTTTTATTTAACATGGTTCATTAGACGACCGTTTAGAATGGAAGTTTTATGTCTTTTTAAAAAAAATAAAGATTTAGGAGTTTTTAAAGAAGTTGCAGCTGAATATCGCTAGGGTTGGTTTTACTGTTTTGAATTACTGCCTGAAAAGATTTTCGCTCCCCAAAATTTAAACGGATTTCGGGTAATGCGTTATCTGACTTTGTTTTTTGTTCGTACCACTGTTCAACTGTATGCGAAACATTTTTAACTGTTTCAAAATTTTGCAGGTCTAGTGTTATTGGAAGCATTTAATAAACGAATAGATTTATTTGTTAAAAGAATATTAACTTTTTGTGCAACTTATTACATTTGATTTTTGTACGCAACAAAAAATTTTTTAAAATGAAAAATTTAATAGTGGACTTTTATTGAAATTAGTTTTTTGAAGTGAATTAACTGTTTTTTAAATCAAAAAAAATAATCAGCACAAAAAGTTTTTAGTCTTCTGTGCTGATTAGTAAAAAAAATTTATTTATGGTAATGATTTTTCCAACAACCATTCATAGATTTTTTCATTTTCGTATGTTACAGTCCACGAATCATGATCTAAATCGTCATAAATTGTAAACTCAGCTTTTCCGTTACAATATTTTAACCTATCAATTAATTGCTGAGAAGCGACTACGGGCACAACCATATCTTTAGCACCATGGAAAGCCCAAATCGAAACATTCCGCGCATTGCAAATTTCGAATGCATCACCCCATCCACAAATTGGAATTGCCGCGGCAATTCTTTCGGGAATCTCAGAAATTAAGCGCCATGTACCATTGCCCCCCATACTTAATCCGGTTATATAAATTCTCTTTTCATCAACATTAAGTTTATCAATCAACTCATCAATCAATGAAATCAATGCTTTTGTGTCCCATCTAACATTTAATGGACACTGTGGAGATACGACAATGAATGGAAAATCTTTTCCCTGCTCAATTAATTTTGGAAGTCCATGTTTTTTAACAAGATTAAGGTCAGTGCCTCTTTCTCCTGCACCATGAAGAAACAGTACTAATGGAAATTTTTCTCCCGATTCATAATTTTTTGGAAGGTAGAGGAGATAGCTTATATCAATATTCTGTTTATAAACTGTGGTCAACCGGTTTTCCATTTGAACATTTTTTTCTTCTTGCGCCATAACATCTTTGTGATTAAACACTGTTATGATCAAAAAGATTATAAAAAGTAAAACTTGTCTTAACTTCATAAATACTCCTCAAAATTTTTTATCCCATTGTTACTTCAACAATATTAATAGAATTTGGAGGCATTACAGGTATCATGTTTCCTTCATGATTCTTTCCATTTATTTTTAAAGATGTGATACCTTTTGAAACATGGTTTGGATTACTAATTTTAATATTATAAACAGCTTCTCGAAATTTCCGAACAATCTCAAAACCGCTCCAATCTTTTGGAATGCATGGATCAACTTTTAATCCATTATACTGGGGCTGAATTCCTAAAATATATTGTGTAATAGTATAATAATTCCATGAAGCGGTACCTGTAAGCCAACTATTTTTTGCTTCCCCCGGTTTGAATGCATCTTTTCCGGCAATCATTTGTGAGTAAACATAAGGTTCGGTTTTATGCAAATCACTAATTTCTTCAAGATATGCAGGCGCAATCTTCTTGTAATACTCAAATGCCCTATCCCCATTTCCAACCAATGTTTCGCCAATCATTATCCAAGGATTATTATGGCAGAATATTCCCGCATTTTCTTTATATCCGGCTGGGTATGTGGAAATTTCCCCCATATTGATATAATATTTCGTAAAAGCGGGGTTATTTAACACAATTCCATATTCACAATCCAAATATTTTTTAACTGAATTGAGAGCAAGTTCAGCTTTTCCATCTTCGAGACCAACGCCGGCCATCGTACAAAATCCTTGCGATTCAATAAATATTTTCCCCTCTTCATTTTCCTTACTCCCTATTTTTTCTCCGAAATAATCATAAGCCCGTAAAAACCATTCCCCATCCCATCCATGTTTTTCTATTGCCTCAATCATATCGGCTACATGTTTTCGCGCTTCAGTAGCTTCACTTTCCTTTTTTAACTCATCACATAACTTTACAAACTCACCACCATACAGAACAAACAAACCGGCAATCATTACAGATTCGGCGACACCGCCACTTTTATTTTCAGTTGTTTGAAATGATTCATCGGGATTCTTTGAAAAGCAATTAAGATTTAAGCAGTCATTCCAATCCGCTCTTCCTATTAAGGGGAGTTTGTGTGGACCTAAATTATTCACCACATGATAGAATGATCGTTTTAAATGTTCAAATAGTGATTTCGCTTTTGATTCATCATTGTCGAACGGAACAGATTCATCAAGAATTGACCAGTCACCCGTTTCTTTTATGTATGCAGATGTAGAGAGAATTAACCATAGCGGGTCATCGTTAAAATTTCCGCCAACAGCATGATTTCCCTTTTTTGTTAATGGTTGATATTGATGATAAGCTCCTCCATCTTCAAACTGAGTTGCGGCAATATCCAAAATTCTTTCTTTTGCTTTCTGAGGAATTTGATGCACAAATCCAATTAAATCCTGGTTTGAATCTCGGAATCCCATTCCTCTACCAATTCCGCTCTCAAAATATGAAGCGCTCCTCGACATATTAAAAGTAACCATACATTGATATTGATTCCAGATATTAACCATGCGGTCAAGTTTGTCATCACCACTTTTTAATTGATAAATAGAAAGCAGATTTTCCCAATAATTTTTTAATTCGCTGAATGCCGCATCAACTTTAGTTGCATCAGAGTATAAGTCAATCATTTCGAGAGCTTTAGTTTTATTGATTACCTCTTTTGATTCCCACTTATTGTCATCTTCATTTTCGATGTAACCGAGGATGAAAATAAATTCCTTCATTTCCCCTGGATTTAAATCAACTTCGATATAATGAGAGGCAATTGGGGACCAGCCATGGGCTACCGAATTTTTAGGTCTTCCCTCAAATACTACATCGGGCTTATCAAATCCATTATATAATCCTATAAATGAATCCCGGTCGGTATCAAAACCATTAATCGGAGTATTGACAGAATAGAACGCAAAGTGATTTCTTCTCTCTTTATATTCTGTTTTATGATAGATAACCGAATCTTTAATTTCTACTTCACCGGTGGAAAAATTACGCTGAAAATTTGTTTGATCATCTTGAGCGTTCCATAAACACCATTCAATTAATGAAAATAATTTTATTGATTTAGGAGTACTTCCATAATTAATTAGTTTTAATTTCTGCACTTCGCAATTGCTCTTTATAGGCACAAAAAAAGTTACCTCTGCTTCGATAGAATTACGCTTTCCCTTAATAATAGTATAACCCATTCCATGTCTGCATGAATAATCTTCTAGTTTGGCCTTCACAGGTTTCCAACCCGGATTCCAAACATCACCATTATCATTTATGTAAAAATATTTTCCACCATTGTCTATTGGCACATTATTATAACGGTAACGGGTAAGTCTTCTTAATAGCGCATCTTTATAAAAAGTGTATCCGCCGGCTGTATTTGAGATTAAAGAAAAAAAGCTTTCACTACCCAGATAATTGATCCATGGATAGGGAGTCTTTACATTGTTAATTACATATTCCTTGTTAGTGTCATCGAAATAACCAAATTTCATTTTATATTCCCTTTATTATATCCGCCGAGATGAAAATTATATAACTCTTATTATCAATGAATTAGCGGAAGTGAAAAATTTATTTGAATGCCGACTAATGTTTTTTCAATTCATTCCAGATTAATGCCGCGGCACCAAGAACCGCAGTATTTTTATCAAGAAGTCCCGATGGAATTATTCTAACTTTATTTTTGAAAATATCGAGTAAATTTTCTTCCATATATTTTTTTACAGGGATAAAAAGAATATCCCCCGCTTTTGCGAGTCCGCCAAATAAAATAATTGCTTCCGGACTCAGATATGCAACTGTATTTGCTAATTCGAACCCTAAAATTTTGGCTGTATAATCGAAAGCTTCGAGAGCCAGTTCATCACCATTTGCCGCGGCAATGCCGATATGTTTGGATGTAATCTCATCCTCCGGAATATCTCTAAGTTGACTTTTTTGTTCAGAACGATTTAATATTTCTATTGCGGTTTTTCTGATTCCAGTTGCTGATGCATAAGTTTCCAAACAACCTTTTCTGCCGCAACCGCAATCCCTTCCATTTTTCTCAACTATTGAATGACCAATTTCCCCTGCAAATCCATCATGACCATATACTAATTCACCATTAACAATAATTCCGCTGCCCAATCCGGTTCCTAATGTTATCACCACAAAATCCTTCAGCCCAATTCCAGCACCAAATAACAATTCGCCCAAGGCTGCGGCATTTGCGTCATTTGTTATTGCTGAGGGCAAGTGGGTGTATTTCTTTACAATATTTTTAACATCAACCATACCCCAATTTAGATTTGGAGGATTTTCGACAGTTCCTTTATAATAATTAGCATTGGGTGCGCCAATCCCAATTCCAACTAACTCATGAGTTCCCACATAGTTTTGAAATGAATCCATCACTTGTTTAAACAATCTTTCAAAAAATTGATCCGCTGATTTTTCTGCCAAGGTGGGAAGTGATGATTCATAAAGACAATTTCCATTTTCTTCAATAAATCCGAAAACAGTATTTGTACCGCCGATATCTACACCGGCAACAACTTTTTTAATTTCCATTATTCAATTCTCTGCACAGTTTTATGAATTATTTTAACAATTAAACCCAATTATTTAACAAATACTGTGCCTCTAAAAACAAAACTACTCCTTATCAAAAGCTATTTTTTCACCCAAAAACAAAAGAAAAGATGAACTGTGATTTTGGTTCTAAAACTTCTTATTAGAATAATAAGCCCAATTATTATTTTAATAAGGACTTTATGAGTGTGCCCTACTCAGCTTAAAAGTTATTTACAATGGTTCTTCATGACTTAAACAATGTATCGTTCCCAGCCCCCAAACGAGATCCACCGAATGGATTCCTATTACTTCACGGTCAGAAAAAAACTCTTTTATAATATTCAGGGCAATTCTATCGTTAGGATCATTAAAGGTTGGAACAAGTACCGCATTATTTGAAATGTAAAAATTGGCATAACTTGCGGGGAGCCGTAAATCTTCAAATTCTATTGGCGCAGGCATTGGTAAGGATACAATATTTAACTTACTTCCATTTTCAAGGCGGGCATCTTGCAATCGCTCATAATTTTCTTCAAGTATAGAATAGTTCTCATCTTTACTGTCTGTTTCTCTGCAAAGTAAAACAGTATTCTTATTTACAAATCTGCATAAATCGTCAACGTGTCCATGTGTATCATCTCCAGCAATACCTTTTCCCAACCATATTATATTTTTAATTCCAAGATATTTATCAAACACTTTTTCATAATCCTTTTTTGTGAATCCTGGATTGCGCACTTGAACTATCTTATCCATCAAACATTCTTCTGTAGTTAGTAATGTACCGCATCCATTGGAATCAATCGCTCCCCCTTCCAGAACTACTGTTCTATCTTTATATTCGGCATCAATCAAATCAACACTCAAAACATTTGAAAGAGTTCGTGGAATATATTTATCTTTTTTCCAATTAGAATATTTTGCCCAGCCGTTAAATTGAAATCTGATTGCTGTTGTTTCACTTCCCCTTTTTACAAATGTTGGAGAAGAATCACGCATCCATCCTCGATCAGTTTCATTGATAATAAATTCTATATTATTCAAATCAACATTGGCTCGTTCAAGACATTTTTGAGCTTTCTTCCTTTCATTTTGAGATTGAACAATTATTCTAACAAGCTCTCCATCCACAATATTTTTTACTATTTCTACATATACCCACTGAATTGGTTCGAACTTACCAGGCCAATCTTCTTTTTGGTGTGGCCAGCAAATTATTGTTGATTTGTGTTCTTCCCATTCGGCGGGAAGTCTATAAGTGATGTTTGATTTCATTTAATGTCCAAGAATTAAAAGTAAAAAGCTTAATCGCAGAGAACGCAAAGAATCCGCAGAGTTTTAATCTATATACCTTTTTGTAATATCATTATACGCGTCAATTCTTCTATCTCTTAAAAATGGCCAATTTCTTCTTATTGTTTCAAGATGTTTTAAATCAACTTCTGCTAATAAAATTTCTTCTTTATCCTCAGAAGCTTGCGCGATGAATACTCCTTGCGGATCGCATATAAATGAGGATCCCCAAAATTGTATTCCATCGCTATCTGGAATTGGTTTTTCCAAACCTATTCTATTTGCCGACGCTACATAAACACCATTGGCAATTGCGTGTGAACGCTGAATTGTAATCCATGAATCTTTTTGAGCAGAACCATATCTTTCTTTTTCGGCCGGATGCCAGCCAATTGCTGTTGGATAGAATAATACTTCCGCCGCTTGAAGTGATGTAAGACGCGCACCTTCTGGATACCATTGATCCCAGCAAATTAATGTTCCAATTTTACCAAATTTTGTTTGAAATGATTTGAAGCCTAAATCCCCGGGAGTGAAATAATATTTTTCATAATATGAAGGATCATCAGGGATGTGCATTTTTCTATATGTGCCTAAAATTTCTCCTCCCGCATCAATTATTACCGCGCTATTATGATAAACACCGGGTGCCCTTTTTTCAAATAAAGGAACAATTATAGATATTTTCAGATCAACAGCTAATTTTTGAAATGAATTTGTTGAAGGACCCGGAATTGTTTCGGCAAGATCGAATAGTGAAGAATCTTCCTTTTGGCAGAAGTATTGTGAGCGGTAGAGTTCAGGCAGACAAACTATATTTGCCCCCTCTTTAGCCGCTTTTTCAACCCACGATAATGTTTTTTTCAGATTATCATCAATATCTTCAGAGAATGCGAGTTGTAATAATCCAATTGTATATTTCTTGCTCATCAGAAATCCTTAATAATTAATGAGCAAATATAACAATTCATCTTAAACAATTGTGTCGTGAATTCTACGAGAAATAATAAAAAAAGAGACGCCATAATTGACGTCTCTCGTTTTTAAGATTTTATCAGAAAAATCAAATTAATTCAATTGGCAGTTTTCTAATTCTTTTTCCAGATGCATTGAATATTGCATTACATAAGGCGGGTGCAACCGGAGCTATAGCAAGTTCACCAATTCCCCCAACTTTCTCCACACTAGGGATTATGTGTACTTCAACTTCAGGCATCTCAGAAAGTGTTAGCATTGGGAAATCATCATAGTTACTCTGTTCAATTGCTCCATTCCTAATTGTAATCTTTTGTTTAAGTGCCGCTGATAGAGCAAAAGCGATTGATCCTTCAATCTGCGATTCCAATGTATCTGGGTTTACTACAATTCCACAATCAATTACAGCAACATATTTATCAACTTTAAGTTTACTGCCAGTTACGGTAACTTCAGCAACTAAAGCGCAGAAGCTATTATAACCTTCATAAATGGCTATTCCTCTACCTCTCCCCGGTTCTAATTTTTTGTTCCACTCGGCTTTATTAGCGGCAACCAGCATAACATTTTTTAATCGTGAGTCTTCAACCAATAATTCTTTTCGTAATTCAAGAGGATCTTTTCCGGCCGCGAAAGCTAATTCATCAATAAACGATTCAATTGCAAATGGATTTTGAGTTCCATAAACAGCCCGCAGCCACGAAATTAATACAGGAGTATTAACTACTGTTCCGCTGACTCTATTATATGGGAATTTATATTTCCAGCCTGTTGCGCTCCCGGCAATATCATATTCGCGTGCGGTTTTTGGCATTCCCTGATCCTGTGCCCTTATTGAGGTTGCAATAATATGATGCTTAAATTCCATTACTTTATTTTCGGCTACAATTCCTTTCATGCTGTGCATACTTGTGGGTCTAAAATACCCATACTTCATATCATCGTCCCGAGTCCACATCAATTTTATAATTTTTCCCGATACATTTGAAATCTCGGCGGCTTCGACGGCGAAATCACTTCTAAGTTTTCTACCAAACGCTCCTCCAACAAATGTAACATGAAGCACAACGTCTTCAGGCTTTCTATTAAGTAATTGTGCAACTCTATTTTGAGCATCTTGAGGATTTTGAGAAGAAACCCACATTTCAGCTTTATCCTTTGTAATATTTGCAACCGCATTTACCGGTTCCATTGGAGCGTGGGCAATGTATGGCACTTCATAAATCGCTTCAATTACTTTTGCGTCTTTACTATTTCCACTAAAGGGATTTCCATATTCTTCCAATGTAAATCCATCGCTTGAAATATGAGATTCCATTTCTTTTTTAATTGAATCGGAACTTACATTAACATTACTTCCTAAATCCCAGTCAATTACAAGCGCATCTCTTCCTTTAATCGCGCTCCATGTTGAACTCGCAATAACTGCAACACCTCTAGATATTTGGATTACTTCAACAACACCATTAACTTTTTTTGCTTTCGAGTCATCAAAATTTTTTAATGTCGCCCCATAAACTGGAGGTCTCTTAATAACCGCATAGAACATTCCCGGAAGAGCAATATCAATTCCAAATTTAGCTTTTCCAAAAAGTTTGTCGGGAGTATCAGTACGAGGAACACGCTTGCCAATTATTTTATAATCCTTGGGATCTTTCAATTTAACATCTTTGGGTACAGTTAATTTAGCCGCATCATCCACGAGTTCTGCATAACTAAACGATTTATTATTAACTGAATTTTTGATATATCCATTTTCAGCGAAACATTTCGATTCATCTAAACCAAATTTTAAAGCGGCGGCAGAAATAAGCATCATTCTTGCGGTAGCTCCCGCTACTCTAAAAGGTTCAAAAGTACTTCTGATGCTCCAGCTTCCACCGGTAGATTGACTTCCATACTTCGAATCGGCATTGGCTTGAATTACTCTAATCTTATCAACTTCAACTTCCAACTCTTCCGCTACCAGCATAGGAAGAGATGTTTGCACACCTTGTCCCATTTCAGTTCTATGAACAAAAACTGTTACTATTCCATTCGAGTCAATTTGAAGATATACGCTTGGAGAAAATATTTTTGGTTCTCCATCCGGTTTTGCATTTAAAATTGATGCAGGTACATAAGCAGCAAGCAGTAATCCGCTTCCGCTCAATCCAACTATTTTTACAAACTCTCTTCGTGTATGCTTTCTCATTTTATTTTTCCTCCTCAACCAATTTTACCACCGCTTTTTTAATTCGATGATAAGTACCGCATCGGCACAAAACCGAATCCATCACATCTTCAACTTGTTTAATCGATGGTTTTGTTTTTTCATTAAGAAGAGAGGCAAGAGTTAAAATTTGGCCGGGTTGGCAATAACCGCATTGAGAGACCTCTAGATCAATCCATGTTTTGAATATTGGATGAGTTGGATTTTCAGCAAATCCCTCAATTGTAGTAATCTCTTTTCCTACTGCATTTTGCACTTCGAGGGCGCATGAGCGTTCTGCTTTTCCGTCAATAAGAACTGTGCATGTTCCACAGATACCTTCACCGCAGCTATACTTTGTACCAGTAAGTCCAAGTGTATCGCGTAATACCCATAATAAAGGTGTATCGGGATCAACATCAACACTATACTTATTTTTATTTACCTCTAATTGAAATTGAGCCATAGTTTCCTCACTAAAAATTAATTTCATTCACAATCAATATAATTAACAGTAAAATAAAAAGCCCCTCGAAAGGGTTTCTAATTAAACGTATTTATTGAAATTTTAATTTCTATTCATCCTCTGCATCATTCGGTTCCGCTGTTCCTCTAGAATTTTTTGGAATTCCTCCTTCTGCGTATCATCCAATAAACTCATTATTTCCTTATTAGATTGCTCACGAATTTCCATCACTTTTTCTCTAGTGGATGGATCACCCATTCCGCCCGACTGCATAATCTCCATAATTTTTTCCTGAGACCGGGTAAAGATTTCTTCCACCTTTTGTGTTTGTTCTTCATCCAGTTTTAGTTGTTCCGCAAGTTGTTTTGTTCTTTCTTGTGGACTCATTCTATTCTGAGCGGTAATCAATACTGAAGATAAAAGTAGAACAAGTATTACAAATAAATCTTTTCTGAAACACATAATTACTCCATTTATAATTTCATTTGCTTTGACAAGTTACTACATAACCTGGTTTAACATCATTCTAAACAATTAGCGCAAGTATCGCAAAGAGATCAATTATTAAAAGCATAGGTGTTACTTCTTCTTTTTTACCCGTGGCGATTTTTATTAAAGTCCAACTCAGAAATCCCCAAATAATTCCTTGGGTTATTGAATAAGTAAATGGAATTAACACCATTCCCAGAAACGCAGGTACGGCATCATCAAAACTGCTCCAATTAATTTTAGTTACCGGTGTCATCATAAAAACACCGACTAGTATTAACGCAGGAGCTGTTGCAATTGAAGGAACAATTGATAAAAGCGGAGATAAGAACATAAAGGGTAAAAACAAAAATCCGGCTACAATAGCTGTAAAACCGGTTCTACCTCCCTCTTTAATCCCGGTTGCACTTTCGATATACGCTGTTCCCGCGCTTGTCCCAAATACTCCCGAAATAGTAGTCGAAAAGGCATCAACTAATAATGATTCTTTTACATTACGAGGCTCTCCATTTTTATCAACTAAGTTTGCGGCTTCGGCAACTCCAATAAAAGTTGAAAGCGAATCAAACATATCTGTAAATAAAAAAGAAAAGATTACGGGGAGAAGAGCAAATTGTAATGATCCGATCAAATCTAGTTTAAAGAATAAACTGAAATCGGGTGCTGAGAATATTCCCTTATAGGTTACAAGAGTTGATAAACCATTATTAATTGCAGAAGCGTCGCCATACAATCTCCCTATTGGAATAGATAAAATTGTTGTAAAAATGATCCCAAGAATAATAGCTCCCTTAATTTTCTTTACAACAAGGATACTCATAGCCATCAGACCAATAAGGAATGTAACAACTATCCAATTCATCTTTGCGATACTGACAAGTGTGACTGGATTATCAACAATAAACTTCGCGTTTTCAAATCCTATAAATGTTATGAATATGCCAATGCCGGCAGCGATTGCGTATCTTAATTGTTTGGGAATAGCTTGAATAATTAACTTGCGCACATTTATTATTGATAAAATTATAAACACAATTCCGCTCCAGAAAACAGCGCCAAGAGCAATTTCCCATTTAACACCCATCCCAATCACAACCGAGTAAGCAAAAAACGCATTGATCCCCATGCCCGGCGCAATTACAATTGGATTTTTTGCGTATATACCCATAGCTATACTGCTGAAAGCGCTTACTAAAACTGTAGCGGTTAAAACTCCTTCGAAAGGCATTCCCGTTGCAGAAATAATTGCGGGATTAACAACAATTATATACATCGTGGCTAAAAAGGTAGTTACACCGGCAAGAATTTCCGTTTTAAAGTTTGTTTGATTTTCCCCAAACTTGAAGTACTTATCCATCATTTCTCCAAATTGATGAAGAGTATTGTGATCTACAAATAATTCAGATCCTTAATTGAAACTATGATAAAATTAATATTTGAGCAAATGTTTTGATTTTTCATGATAATTTAATTATGCAAGTAAAAATATTGTAGCAATAAAATAATGAAACGGTTATTATTACTTAAAATCTTTTCATTTTACATGACAACGAATCTAATGCACCGGCCATCTATAGTTTTGCCTTTGAATTTTTTTCTAATTGATCTTAATGGAGTAAATTTATGCCTATTACAACATTGAATCCTGCAACGGGGAAAATTATTAAAGAATTTACCAGTCACACTTCAGAAGAAGTTAAAAGCTTCATTAATAATTCCCACAATACTTTTTTACAGTGGCGAAATACTGATTTTTCTGAGCGCAGGAGATTAATGAATTGCGCTTCCGAAATTTTAATGAAAGACAAACAGAGGTATGGATCGATTTTAACTCTAGAAATGGGAAAACCAATAACACAAGCAATCGCCGAAGTAGAAAAATGCGCGTGGGTATGCAAGTATTATGCGGATAATGCTGAAGAAATATTAAAGGAAGAGGTAATTAAAACAGATGCCTCTGAAAGTTATGTTCGGTTTGATCCACTTGGAGTTATACTTGCTGTAATGCCCTGGAATTTTCCCTTTTGGCAAGTGTTTAGATTTGCCGCGCCAGCAATCATGGCCGGAAATACTGCATTGCTAAAACATGCAAGTAATGTACCTATGAGTGCATTAGCCATTGAAGAAATATTTACCAAAGCAGGGTTCCCACCCAATGTTTTCACCACTCTCTTAATTGGTTCTAATCTTGTCGATGATTTAATTTCAGATCCCTTAGTAAAAGCTGTTACTTTAACCGGGAGCGAGCCTGCTGGAAAACATGTAGCGCAACTTTGCGGGACAAACTTAAAAAAGACTGTTTTAGAATTAGGGGGAAGTGATCCATTTATAGTACTTGATAATGCGAATATTGATAATGCCGTTAATGTGGCTGTAACTGCACGAATCATAAATAATGGTCAGAGTTGCATTGCCGCAAAAAGATTTATAGTAGTTGATTCTGTATTTGATGAGTTTAAAGAGTTATTCGTGAAGAGAATGAATAGTATTGTTGTGGGAGATCCTATGAATTCAAATACTGAACTTGGACCAATTGCACGAGAAGATTTACTATATGAACTTGAGGAACAGGTGAAAAAATCTGTTGAATTAGGAGCTGAAATTCTATGTGGTGGAAAAATTATTAAGCGTGAAGGATTCTACTTTGAGCCTACTATACTTTCTAATCTAAAAAAAGGAATGCCAGCTTATGATGATGAAATATTTGGTCCTGTCGCAAGTTTAATTCATGTTAATGATGAGGGTGACGCAATTAAAATTGCTAACGATTCTCTATTTGGGCTTGGTGCATCAATATGGACTTCAGACATTAATAAAGCGAAAATTTTTGCCAAGCAGATTGAATCGGGCTCAGTGTTTATAAATGGAATGGTTAAATCTGATCCACGACTTCCATTTGGAGGAATTAAAAATTCTGGTTATGGAAGAGAACTCTCTAATTATGGAATAAAAGAATTTTTGAACATAAAAACTGTATGGATTAAATAACAAATTTTTGTGTTGCTTGTTCAACTATATTTTTTTGTTTTTGAATCTTTTTTATTAAAAATAAAATGAGGTTACTGTAATGAAAATTAAATTTTATACAAAAAATTTACTTACTATTTATTTCTTATCTACAATTGTTTTGATATCAGGGTGTTCAACTCAGAAGCATACTTTGAGTAATTGGAGATCAAATAATGTATCTGTTGATGGAGACATTTCAGATTGGAATAATGCAATAAAAAAAGAAGAAGGGAAAAATTATTCACTTGGCATCTCTAATGATGATAAATTCTTTTATCTATTACTCACAACAGATAACAGAATGACGATGATGCAAATGCTACGGAATGGTATTACAATCTGGATTAAACCTTATGGATATGATAAAGATGTGTTTGGCATCAAATATCCAATTGCAAAGCAAACTGATTTAGCAGAGCTGAGAGGGGTGAATCGAGATATGTTGAATCCGGCTAATCTTGAAAACCTATTCAAATCATTTTTAGATAAACAAAATGAGCTGGAGATTATAAATCCAGACAAATACCCAATTGCCGCAATGCCGATTGAAAATAATATGGGAATTAAAGCAAAGCTTGGATACAGCAATCAAAATTTTGTTTATGAATTGCAGATACCTTTAATGGTAACTGATGATCATCAATTTGCATTAGGTACCTTACCGGGTGAAGATTTTGGTATTCGGATTGAGGTTGATGAATTTAAATTTGGCGGGATGGGACAAGGCAGCGGGATGCGCCAGGGGACAAACATGATGCCCCGTGCATTTCAAATGCCAGAAGCAATTAATCATTCAATAGATATTAAATTAGGTA
Source organism: Melioribacteraceae bacterium (assembly GCA_019638015.1). Classification (NCBI taxonomy): domain Bacteria; kingdom Pseudomonadati; phylum Ignavibacteriota; class Ignavibacteria; order Ignavibacteriales; family Melioribacteraceae; species Melioribacteraceae bacterium. The sequence continues at coordinate 3,678,143 of JAHBUP010000001.1, forward strand.
AAAATTAAGAATAGTCTCGCTAAAAAGATTGTGTCTCTGTAGTATTCTTAATACCACAGAGACATGTAATAATTATTATAAGTAATTAAAACAATTTGGATACTGCGTCCAGAGCGTCATCAATTTTTGAAACATCTTTTCCTCCGGCAGTTGCCAAATGAGGTTTACCGCCCCCATTTCCGCCAACAATTTTAGCAATTTCTTTTACGATGTTACCGGCAAGAAGCTTTTTCTCTTTAATTAAATCATCTGAAACAACAGCCACAATACCAACTTTTCCTTCCAACTCAGCTATAAGAACTCCAATACCGCTCTTTGCTTTCTCGCGAAGTTCATCCCCCATTGATTTTAACTCATCCATACTCGAGGCATCAACTCTTCCCTTATAAATATTAATTCCACTAATTATTTGGGGTGATGTGAAAATAACATCCAGACCACCCAGTTTTTCTTTCAATTTAAATTCTGCCAATTCTTTCTCAATTTTTTTCTTCTCCTCACTTAATTGATTCATTCTCAATTCTAAATTCTCAATTTTTTTCTGCTGATCTTCGAGATACTTTTCAACGCCTGATCCCGTTACAGCTTCAATTCTTCTTACTCCGCTCGCAATTGATGATTCACTTAATATTTTGAATAAGCCAATCTGTGAACTGTTTTGAACATGAGTACCTCCGCAGAATTCCATTGTATACTCGCCAAACTGAACAACATTAACTTTATCCCCATATTTATCACCAAAAAACATTAATGCCCCCATTTTTTTTGCTTCTTCAAATGGAGTATCGCGGTGATGAATTAAAGGATAATTTTGCCGCAGTTTTTCATTTACATTTTTTTCTATCTCATGTAATTGTGCTTCGCTGACTTTTTCATAATGGGAAAAATCGAAGCGTAAATATTCCGGCCCCACATAAGAACCCGATTGCTGAACATGATTTCCTAATATTTGTCTTAATGCTTTATGCAAAAAATGAGTTGCCGAATGGTTTCTCATAATATCCCACCTGCGCTGAGAATCAACAATTGCTGTTACCTCAGCTCCAAGTTTCAGATCAACCAAGTTCGGATTATCTAAAACATGAACAATTTGCCCATTAATTTTTGATAATCCGTTTACTGCTAATCTTTCTCTACCAATTACAATCCATCCATGATCGTCGGTCTGTCCGCCGCTTTCAGCATAAAAAGGTGTATGATCAAGTATAACAAAGGATGTAGTTCCTTCATTTTTTAGTCCAATTATTATAGCATTCGAAGTTAAACTTTCATAACCAGTAAAAATTGTTTGTTCATCATTCAGCAGTTCAAAATCTTTTGCGCTTTCAACAACCGCATGAGCGGATGAAATTTTATCTTTTGTAGATTTTCTCGCTCTCTCTTTTTGATCATTCATCAATTTCTCAAAGCCTGCCTCATCGATCGAAAATCCATGCTCTCTAGCCATAACCGCCGTTAAATCAACAGGGAATCCGAATGTATCATAAAGTTTAAATACATCTTCTCCCGATATTGTTTTTTCATTTTTCTCTTCTAATTTTTTCACGAGCACTTCAAAGAGATCAATTCCTCTATCAAGAGTGGAGTTAAAGCTCTCTTCCTCAGCTTTAATTATTTTTTCAATAGTTGTTTGATTCTCTTTTATCTCCGGGAACACGTGTGAAAAATTATTTACTACTATATCAACCAGCTTGAATAAAAATGGTTCATTCAAATTAAGATTACGACCATATCGAGCTGCGCGGCGCAATAATCTTCTTAAAACATAACCGCGCCCATCATTCCCCGGCGTGGCTCCATCGCCAACTGCAAAGGTTAATGTGCGAATATGATCCGCGATAACTCTCATCGCAACATTTGTTTTTCCGACTGTACTCTTATCATCGGCAGGAAGTGAATAGTCATATTTTATATTAGCCAGTTTTTCAATCGCATTTATTATTGGTGTGAATACATCGGTATCATAATTGGAATCTTTATTTTGAAGAACAGCGCAAACTCGTTCAAAGCCCATTCCAGTATCAACATGCTTAGCCGGTAATTCATGAAGTTTACCGTTTTCATCTCTATTATATTGAATAAATACAAGATTCCATATTTCAATGCATTTTGGGGAACCAGCATTTACCAAATGTGCGGCATTCAAATCATCACTTAAATTAATGTGAATCTCCGAGCAGGGCCCGCATGGACCACTATCTCCCATTTCCCAGAAGTTATCTTTTTCGGCAAACTTTAAGATATGATTTGGATCGATATCTGTTTCTGATTTCCAAAACTCTAAGGCCTCATCATCAGTTTTATATACAGTAGCCCAAATTCTTTCTTTAGGCAATTTCCATACTTCAGTCAATAATTCCCAAGCCCATTTAATAGCTTCTTTTTTATAATAATCTCCGAATGACCAGTTACCCAGCATTTCAAAGAAGGTATGGTGATAAGTATCGTGTCCAACTTCCTCGAGATCATTATGCTTACCCGAAACCCGAATACATTTTTGGGTATCTGCGGCACGTTTATAATCTCTGCTTCCGGTACCAAGAAATAAATCTTTAAATTGATTCATTCCCGCATTTGTGAATAGCAAGGTTGGGTCGCCATGAGGAACAACAGGAGCGCTGGTGACTATTTTATGATCTTTATTTTTAAAGAAATTTAAGAATTGTTCTCTTATTTGGTTCGAAGTCATAGCCTTTTCTATTTTTTATTGGGGCTAAATATAAGAAAATCAGATAAAGCTTTCATTCAAAGAGAAAATTTACTTGAGTTCATCTCGCAATTCCCATAATATTTATGTCAAAGTTTGTACAGATAATGTTTATTGGTGTAATCTGCCTTGTTATTTTCTAATAGTAATGATACTTTTAGAGCGATAATTTTAAAAAAGTTGGTACCGAATTGAGCAAGTTTAGAGAATTATCTGATTTGGAATTAATGAGAGAGATTTCGCAATTCGAATCTCGTGCGCTGGAGGAGTTGTACGACAGATATTCTCCTTTGCTCTATACTATAATTAAAAAAATTGCCCCCGATGAAATAATCGCCAATCAAATTATAGTTGAAGTATTCGTTATTATTTGGCGTAAAGCTGGCCGTTTTGATTTCCACTCAGGAAATGTTTATACCTGGCTTGTTACCCTTACGCGGAACAAAGCAATTGATACACTTAGACGTGAAAGAGCAGCGCAATCAACTGTTCAATTTTATGATGATGATTATGAGGATTATTTTATCCTTCCGACTTTTACAAAAGGAATGGATGCACTCGATTTCAAAACAGCGCAAACACTCAAACCGAAAATTGAAAAATCCTTGGCAAAATTAACCGATACTCAGAAATATGTGCTTCACCTGGCCTATTATGAAGGATATACTGCAGATGAAATCTCAGATAGATTAAATGTTCCGGTTGAAACGGTAAGGGGTAAAGTAATGACCGCCCTCCACAGTTTAAGAGACTTTCTTGTGAAGGAATGATTAATATGGCCGATAAAATTATACATGAAATGATTTCTGCCTTTGCCGCCGGCTGTATTGATAAAGAGAACTTTATTCAGTTTAAGGATTATGTTAAAGCTGGTGGAGAACTTCCTGAAGGGGAACTTGGAGAATTACAGAATATTGTGGCCATGATTCCAATAATTTTAGATCTGGAAAATCCCGATGCAAAGTTAAAGGATACAGTTGCTAAAAAACTTATAGGGATGAAGGATGAGTTTAAAACTAAGATTATTAATGAGAGAAAAACTGCACTAACCTCAACTTTTCAATCGGGTAATGTTCCCCCTGTTGTAAGACCAAAACAGAATACACTAACATTTGTAAGCCGAAGCAAGTCGGGTACTAGCAAAGAATTTAATTTTGATGAAGATCAGATTAAGCTTCCTGTAACCGGAACTAAAAACTTTTTACGAATGAATCCTCCGTCGTTAGGTGGTACCGGTTTTGATAAATTTCAAGAAAGCAGGAAAGTTGAGGAAGAGGCTCCCGTAAAATCTCCAACCATAGACCCAGTTACCGAACCGATATCACCTCAAAAAGAAGATTCACCAACTATTGTTTATAAAAAAGAGACCCCTTTATTAAGTATAATTGCTTTAGTTGCAGCAATTGTTACTGGTAGTATTAGTATTCTTTATACATTTTATTCAACGGGTAAAATAGAGAAGGAAATTCAAGGATTAAAAACTGATTATGTTTCTCTGCAGACCAAATTAAATTCATCCAGTGATTTTATTAAAAATTATTCTGCCATAATCGATTTCTTTAACTACGAAGATATTTCCACCTATACTTTTACAAGCATTGATCCCCTTGAAAAAGCTTCAGCTAGATTATTGGTTTCTTTTAGGATGAAGGAGGCATTACTTCAATTAAAAGGGGTTAAAGAATTGCCATCGAGTCAAAAATACCAATTGTGGATTTTTTCAAATGGACAGCCCTATTCATTAGGGACATACACTACTAATAATAATCTATACCAAAAATCAAACGACTTCCCTGCTATACCAAAAGAGCAGGTTGAATCATTCAGAATTACAATTGAACAAGCTGAGGGTGCCGCTACTCCTTCTCCAAATACTTATTTAATAAGTACTGTTGAAGTACCGAGAACCGGAAGATATCGCTAATTACTTTTTTCTTCTTATAAACAGAATTATCCCCAATACCATTAAGAAAACCGGCCAAAAAATTTCGAATAAATCTGCAATAATATTTACATAACGGAATAAACCATACTCATTAAATATTGTTAATGTTAAATATCCTAAAAGAATTGAACCAAGAGCTGAAATCAAAAAAGTTGTTTGACGCAAATCGTTCAAATACAACATCAACATTGTCCCCGCAAATACAAAGAATATTGAAATAATTATTACTTCTCGAACTTTTAGAATTTCATTTGAATCAATTACGTATAGAAAAATGCATACAAAAAATACTATTGATGATATTACTAATATGTCTTTTCGGTTATCCTCAAAAGCGAAAAAAGTGGTAATAATACTCCAGATTACAAGAGGAATTGTTATTAATATATTGCCACGCCATAATACAACTCCAATCGTGTCCAATAGGTAAATTAACCCAAACAAAAACAATGAAACGGCAGTAATTAAATTATATTTCTTATTTAACATTATTATCGATTCCATGTGTTGTGGATACCGCAAGCAAAATATATAGGAATGCAAAAATTCCTAAGGTTAACAAAGAACAAATAACGAAGAGTACTCTAATGATATCGGTGCTTATTGATGTGTAATCGCTCAAACCCTTGCACACACCAAAAATTAATTTACCTTCATTAACTTTATTAAAGAATGGATAAGTTTTATTATTAGGGAAAAAAGAACTTTCATCACTAGCATAAAGGTAAATGGCTGCAGAAATGGCAGTTACGGCAACAAGCCAATCATTTTTAATTATAAGTAGATGATTGCCGTCATTAAGTCCTAAAATACTTAATGCAAAATAAGTACCTATAAGTAGTAAAATTCCGCTTAAAACGACTTTTGTGTTTTCCTTTCTGAGTAAAATTAATTCCGTTTCAGAAAGTGTGAAATTTCCTTTTTCTTTTGGTATAATAAGCGCGGCAATTATATAAATTAAAATTGGCAGACTTCCAAACAATGTTGATAAGATTACGAGAAGTCGTACATTACCTGGATCAACACTAAAATAGCGAGCAGTTCCAGCACAAACTCCAGCTATAACAACATTTGAATTTGATCTTAGAAAACTGCGGGATTTATATTCTGGCTCGCCTTCATTTTCATTAAATATATTTCCCGGATCAAAACTATTTTCATCACTCATTTGTTAGTCTATTCATATTTAAATTTGAGAGAGCCGCCTAATAAATTAATTAAATTACTTCGGTTGTTCTTGGCATAATTTCTCTTGTTGAAATAACTCGCCTTTCAGTAATTACTTTATCAATTCTCACATCATGCAGGTCGGTTTCAATAGAATCAAATACTTGAAACTCGAATGCCAGAACGAATTTGGGAGCTCGTGTTAACTTTAGCAATTTATCGTAATAACCGCCACCATAACCAACTCTTTGTCCTAAAGTTGAGACTGCAACGGCCGGTACTATCATCAGGTCTATATCGCTTAAATCATCGTCAGTCCCAACAACCGGTTCTAAGTAACCCTCTTTATTTTTTTCCAGATGGTCCCAATCGATAAAATTACCACGGCTAAATTTTCTTGATTTAATATTGAATTTGGGAATAACAATAGATTTACCCTGTCCCTCCATAAAATTAATCAATCCGCGTGTATCAACTTCCCCGCTCCTTGTTGAAATGTAAACATGAATTGTTTTAGCGTAAACAAACTCGTCTAGCGCAGAGACTTTTTCAATAATTTTTTTGGTATGTGCGGCAAGTTCTATATCCTCGATTTCTTTTCTTCTTTTAAGAACAATGTTTCTAACTTCGGATTTCGAAATCAAAGTTTTTAATTTCATGTGCTCTATCCTTATTAGGTTTTGTTACAAAATAGACATACTAACGACATCTTTCAACACTTTATATTAATATGCTATAAAATGCGAAGACCCATGCTAGAAGCAATAAGCTCAACAGTTACATCAGCAGTTCTATTTTGATTATCGAGAATTGGGTTTACTTCAGCAACTTCTAGTGAAGACATGCATCCACATTCGGCAATAGTTTCCATCAATAAATGAGCTTCACGATAACTTAATCCACCGCTTACCGGTGTTCCAACTCCGGGCGCAGTTGTTGGATCTATACTATCGGTATCAAAACTAACATGAATGTGCTGTACTCTTTCTTTAAAATCTTTCAACACTTTATTGATGATAAAATTAATTCCTTTTCTGTCAATATCAGTCATGGTATAAACACTAATTCCCAACTTTTTTATTAAAAGTCTTTCTTCCGGATCAATACTTCTCAATCCAATTAATACAGTATTCTCCGGTTTAACTTTAGGTGTGAAGCCGTAAATTTTTGTTAATGAATTAGCGCCTAATCCAAGGGATGCCGCCACACTCATTCCATGAATATTTCCGGATGGAGTCGTTTCTTCAGTATTCATATCTGCGTGAGCATCAATCCAAATTAATCCGAGTTCTTGCTTGGATGTTTTGCAGTAAGCAGAAATTCCGGCAAGAGTTCCAATTGCCATTGAGTGATCTCCCCCTAAACAAAGAGGAAAATTTCCTAACAATAAAGACTTCTCAACCCGCTTAGCAAGAAGTTCGCAAGTTCTCACAATCTCTTCAATGTATTTTAGTTTGGGGTTTTTAAATTTCTTCTTTTCATGATTTCGAATAAAGACATCTCCATGATCTGTAACGGTATAACCGAGTGTTTCTAGTTTATTTTCAATCCCCGCGATGCGCAATGCCGAGGGACCCATATCAACTCCTCGCCGATCTGCACCCAAATCCATTGGAAAACCAAAAACATCGATATGTTTACTTTGCATTTTATTCATTTGTATAGCGCCTTCTAACTTTATTGCTAAAATACATTTTATTAAACAAAAAATAACTATATCCTCATTCTTCAAAAATATTTGGCTAAATTTGTTTCTAAATTTTGTGAGCATCATACACAAAAACAAAATATAAGCGAGAGGTAAAATGAAAAGAATAATTCTACTACTATTGATTACTCATTCAATTTGTTTTGCCCAATTTGGAAGTCAAGATTCGGGCGGTTTTTTAATTAAGGAGCAATCTTGTTTTGATGTGACTTATTATGACTTGGCTCTGAATATTGATCCGTCGGTTAAAGCTATCTCTGGTAAACTTATCATGAAGGCTTTTGCAACAGAAGACTTCAGCAGTTTTGTATTAAACCTAGATACCACGATGACTGTTTATTCGATTGACTATATAGAACCTAATTCAGTTTCGCGGTTAACTTTTTTGCACAGTAACGGGTTAATAAATATTGATATTCCGGCAAAAATTAAAAAAGGGAATATATTTTCAATAAGTATTGAATATGGGGGAATGCCACGAATTGCCAAAAGAGCACCATGGGATGATGGTTTTATTTGGACGAAAACTAGTGATGGAATTGACTGGATTACTCTTACCTGCCAAGGAGGAGGTGCCGATATTTGGTTTCCATGTAAAGATCATCCAAGTGATGAACCCGATTCAGTTTCATTATCATTCACATTCCCAAAAAATTTAAAATGTATTGCAAGCGGAAAACTAATTTCTGAGCATATCAATAATGATAACACACAAACCTCTAAGTGGTTTGTTTCTACTCCTATCAATAATTATAACATTATGTTTTATTTGGGGCCATATAAATCCATTGCGTACGATTACACAAGCATTGCGGGTGAAAAAATTCCTTTTACGGTTTGGGTTCTACCAGAAAATTTTGAAAAAGCAAAAACTCACTCCCCTCAGTTTCTAACTCACATGAAAATAAATGAGGATCTATGCGGACCATACCCTTTTCGAGCTGATAAATATGCAGTTGTAGAATCACCGCATCTTGGGATGGAACATCAAACCGCTACGGCGTATGGTTTTGGTTGGAAAGATGATAAGGATTTCCCAATCGATTGGCTGCATCATCATGAATTTTCGCACGAATGGTGGGGTAATTTAGTAACCGCTAAAGATTGGAGCGATTTCTGGATACATGAAGGAATTGGACTTTATATGCAGCCATTATATCTTGAAAAAATTTACGGTAGAGAGCATTATATCGGATATTTGAGAAAGTATAAAAAAATTCAAAATTTAAAACCGGTTGCGCCGCGTGGGCAGATAACTGCAAGCGAAGCTTATCAGCCCGATATTTATAATAAGGGGGCATGGATTGTTCATACATTAAGAAATTATATTGGCGATGAATCATTCTTTAAATTATTAAGAAAATGGGCATATCCAACCGAGGAGTTGGAAAAAATAACTAGTGGGGAACAATGCCGATTAGTTACTACCGATGAATTTCTAAAAATGGCCGAGGACATATCTGGGAAAAAACTCGACTGGTTTTGGGAAGTGTATCTAAGAAGTACTAAACTTCCAAAACTAATCGTAAGTAAGAGTAAAAACTTAGTTGAGTTGAAATGGGAAACAGAAAAAAACATTCCATTCTTTTTATCAGTCCCTATAAAACTTGCAAATAAAATTTTATTAGTTGATATGAGAAAGGGTACAAATTCTATTGTGATTCCGGAAGAATCTGAATTACTTATTGATCCGGAAGAATCGATATTAATGGAAATTGAATACAATAAATTAGATTAAAAGCGAAAGGATAAATATGCAAGAAATAATTATTCTACTATTAATTGGATTGGCGGCCGGATTAATGAGCGGAGTATTGGGAATAGGCGGAGGGATAATTATTGTACCTATGCTAGTTGGAATATTAGGTTACACACAGAAACAAGCGCAAGGTACTTCACTGGGTTTGCTATTATTACCAATTGGCTTGCTGGCTGTGGCTAATTATTACAAAGCTGATTTGATAAATATCAAAGCAGTATTAACGATGGTTACAACATTTGTTATTGGAAGCTATCTCTCTTCAAAATTTGCAATCAACTTGCCTGATGATATTCTTAAAAAAATATTTGCAGTATTTCTATTTGTCTATGCTATAAAACTTTTTCTGGGCAAGTAGGAGAATTGTAAACTATTTTATAATAAAATAGGGATGAGGTTTTATTCATACCTTATCCCTATAATTAAACTAGTTTAATCTACTACTTCATTAACATAAGCTTAAGAGTTTTGGTGAAATTCTTGCCGCTTACGGTAAATAAATAAATACCGCTTGCAACTCTTTCGCCGCTGTCACTAATTCCATTCCAATTCAGATTAATTACTTTACTGTTTCCTAATTCATCAACACTAAAAGACTTTATTACTTGACCGAGAACATTATAAATCTTAAAACTCATTTCCGAGGCAACCATATTGTTTGGAAGTTTGATCGTGATTGTGGTCTGCGGATTAAATGGATTTGGGTACGCTGTTAATGAAAACTCTGTTGGAATTACCTCCTCTTCAACATCAGTATTTTGCCCGCCACCATCTTTATAACAATCATGACAGATAGCTGAATCATCCTCAACGGAAAGGAATGCAGTATAGCGTGAAAGAACTCTAAAAGCTCTGCTATAATTAATTATCTCACTCACAGTCGAATTATTTTGTGAAAGCTTTTCCAATTCATTTATGTAATGACCAGCCCACATTTGCGATATTGTATTATCACCTACTCTTGCAATTTCATCTTGAAACATTACACTTTGGGTAAATGGTTGCGAATTATAAATTCCGGAAGTTTTAACTAAAAATGGGAAATCCCCTATATATTTACCTACTTGTTTAATGATTGTATTTACTGCCATACTCTGTAAATTTCCTGTTAGCGTTTGCCTGCTAAAGCAAAATCCATTTTCGAGCGTTGTGTATAAATCAAATGAACTTACACTACCGCTCAAATTTCCCCCTATTGAATTCATGGAAGCTGTTAAAGAGCTAGTTGCCCTCGCAAATTGCCCACCAGAAATCCTTGACAAATTCTCATAAAAATATTCGTTCCCAGTATATGATCTGTTATTAAAGTAGTAGTATGAGAAATCCTTATCGTTATAATCAAGAATATGCGTTGCAGGCAGAATTGAGGAGATTTTTCTTAAATCAGTAATAACCTGATTAGCTGTTGTATTGCTCCCTAATTGATCCGAATTTGAAATTAAAAATACAATCCCTACTTTTTTGGCCAGTAGATATTCATAACCTTCTTTTAGCAGTGTAGGTAAATTGCTGTAAGTAGAAATTGAGTTGGGACTAAAAGTATTAAATACTTCCTCAACTTTTTGGGAAGTGCCGTCCATCCAATCGGAATTTACTTTTCCAATAGTTAATCCCGAATAGAAAATATTGAACTTATCTCCCTCACCAAAATTATTTTTCATAAAATTCTTTAATGAATTTACCACCTCGGTTCTTGTTACATTACTTTTTCGGGAATCATAGTCAATCAAGAATAGCACATTCTTTTTAAGTGTTGATAATGAGTTTGATGGTAATATTGAAAGCTGATAAAAACCTTGATCATTTTCCTTAAAGATTTTTAGATAAACCCCATTGACCATGGGATTATTAAAATCCAGCGATGCATCAGCAACAGATTGATAATTATCAAAACTTATTGAACGGTGATTACCAAAAAAATCATCCTTAATTGTATTGAAAACTCCTGTAATGTTTGCGGCAGATAAACTAGTCCATTCATTTTCCGTCCATGATTTTACCTGTACCTTAGGAATTTTTTTGTTAGATGTTTTTAGGATTTGCACAGGAAGCGGAACCGATACGGAACTGTTTGTCCAAATATTCGGCACTAAATAAGTAACGCGCACTTTTCTGGTTTCATTAGGTTTCATTGGATAAACGCGGAGTTCGTAGTTATTTTCCCACATTCTTCTTAATAGGGCCGGGTCTCTTCTTCGGTTAACAATCGATTCGTAAATTGCAGAAGCTGTCCATGTGTCAAGCAGTGCTCCCTTGCTAATTTTTGTGTCATCGAGCCAGAGCCATAAATCCGTAATTAGACTTCCAGCGGGGAGGTTGAAATTCATTACTACTTCTAGCTGGGAATTTGCGATATAATAATTTGGGTCGGCTGAAAATGTGAGATACATACTAACCTGGCTATACAATCCTCTTTGACCAACAGAAATTACAGCTTCCTCAATGTTGCCGCGATAATTCCGCCATGTAGCTTGAGGGTCATTTACATAAAGTGAGTTTTGTGATAGTAAAGTTGAAGCGATGAAAATAGTGACGAGCAATAAATGTAACTTCTTAGGAATCATAAATTCCCCCTTATATTAGTTTATACTCTGTTGATTATCCTTTCCTAATTTCTATATGTTAATAAAGTGCTTAAGCCCCAATAAACGTGCCGTTTTTTTTGTTCTTTTATTCCCGTTAAAACAACTTTAGCATTATATTCGTGCGAAATATTTTCGTGTGGTATGCAAATTTCTGCAGTTATATTAATTATTTTGAAAATGAGATGAAATGCCAAAACCAAGAGTGACTTCAATTGGTGAAATTCTTTATGATGTTTACCCCGATCAGAAAAGATTGGGCGGGGCGCCATTTAATTTTATTTACCATGTTTGGAAAATTATTGGACAAGCTCAGTTTGTATCTAGTGTGGGAAATGATGAGAATGGTAAAGAATTACTTTTTCATTTAAGCAATATCGGATTTGATGTTTCTAAAATAGTAATAGACAATAATTATCCTACCGGGGCGGTAAATGTTACAATTGATGAGAACAAAGTGCCCCGTTTTAAAATCTCCTCCGAATGTAGTTTTGACTTTTTAGCTATATCTCAAGAGATGAAAGATGATATTGAGAAAAACACAGATATACTTTACTTCGGTACTTTTTCTCAAAGAGGCAATATCGCGAAAGAGACGATTGATTCTTTGCTCAATTTTGACATCAAATACTTTTGCGATTTGAATTTACGCCATAATTTTTTTACCAAAGAGATGATCGAGAAAGCATTATCTACCATACATCTTCTAAAGATGAATGAAGATGAATTAAATCAACTGATCAAAATCTTGAACCTAAATGGGAATGATCCAGTATCCGAGTTGATTGATAAATATTCAATTGATTTGATTGCGGTAACGAAAGGAGAGAAAGGAGCAATACTCACTACAAAAAATGCAACCGATTATTACATCCCACCGCAGTTGGAAGTAATTGATACATTAGGAGCCGGGGATGCCTTCGCCGCGGTTTTGTGTCTTGGTTATTATTACAAATTACCAATCGAGAAAATTAATATTCATGCCAATAATTTTGCGTCACAAATCTGTACCATCAATGGCGCCATTCCTACTGATGATTTATTGTATTCCAATCTGCGTAAAATTTTCACCTAAAGACATTTACTCCTATAATAACAAATCAAAACTCCTACTAATTTATTGCATTAAAAACATAGACAATACTACTGTTGTTTGTTTGTTCAGATTGCTAATTTTATTTCAACAATCTAATGGCATAATTATGAAATCAAAAATTTTTTCATCCCAATCAATTTTGACTGTTATATTTTTATTTGTCATGATAATTACCGCAACGGCTCAATCTGCCGAAAAACCGGCAACGAATATCAAGGATGCCCTAAAATATCCCAGAACAGAAAACTCAATGCCCGGTTTATTTCCGGCACAAGTTGTTCAAGTTAATCACGAAAATTCTATATCAGAAAACAAAATTAATTACGACGCCGTTTATGAAATGGTAAGTAAAGGATTGCTTCAATTAACAAATGAATCATCGTTAAAAAAAGCATGGCTTAAATTTGTTAAGCCAAATGAAAAAGTAGGACTAAAAGTAAATCCAGTTGCGGGGCCAACATTAACAACCAGTACAGAAATAACTACGGTAATTATTAATCAATTGGTCGAGTCTGGTATTCCCAAAGAGAACATACTTATTTGGGATAGACGTGAAGAGCAGCTTCTCGAAGCCGGATTTACTCAGGAGAAGTTTCCCGGCATCAAGATTATTGGCACTGAGCGAGGAGAGAATGGATCGATGTACGATGAGAAGGGTGTTCTCTATGGTGAAAGAATGATAGATAAGGATTGGTACTATTGGGCTGATTGTGAGGAAAAATATGACAGCGCTACAATTCCATATATGATTAATGAAGGTAAGTATTCCTACTTCTCAAAAATTGCTACACAAATGGTTGATAAAATTATCAACATACCAATACTCAAAAACGCTGGCTCCTCTGTTACTCTTTGTTTGAAAAATTTGGCATATGGCGTAACTACAAACACAGGCAGATTACACAAACAACTTTGGGCTGAAACCACAGCTGAAGTTAATGCGTTTCCTCCTCTCCGTGACAAGGTTGTGCTTAATATTGTTGATGGTATTAAGGGATGTTTTAATGGAGGACCGGGCGCTAATCCACAATTTTTTACAGAATATAAAACTGTACTAATTGGTACCGATCCGGTTGCTGTTGATAGAATTGGTTATGATATCGTCATCAAAAAAAGAATAGAAGAAAACATTCAAAAAGAGGATAACCCTCGAGGTAGAATTTTTATGGAGCTTGCGGAAAAATTAGGACTCGGCACCGCTGATATCAAAAAAATTCAATTAAAAAATATTGACTTAAAATGATGACAAGAAAAATCTTCCTTTATATATTTTTAATTATACTGATTAGTACTATTAATCTGTATCCTCAAATGGATACAGATTTTCCCTCAATCGCACAGCAAGATATTCCAGGTGGAATCATTTCAAAGAGTTCGTATTTTGATGGAGATGGGCTTTGGGGGCATATTAATGGCGGTGCCGATTTATATCTCGAATATGGTTTTGATAAATTGCTTTTTCAGGATATAGATTGGAAGGATCATAATTTTCGGGTTGAGTACTATAGAATGAAGAGTCCCGAATCCGCGTTTGGAATTTATTCCACTTCAATTTTTAAGTGTTCAAAACGTGATACAATTTCAAGGTATGTGTGTATTTCTCCCTATCAAGTTCAATCGGCGTTGGGGCGTTTCTATATCTCAATTGCAAATAATAAGGGGACAAAAGAAGCTACCAAACTTACGATAGAGTTATTTTCAACTATTAATCGGAAATCAGCTGAACAGCCATATGAACTACCAAAATTAGTAGGAGATAATTTTTTAGAAGATAATTTGCTAAACATCAAATTGGCGAAAGGAAATTTAGGTATACAGAATGGATTTCCAGAATTGAGCGGCTTATTTGAGGAGTTTAGTGGTTATTCTTTATATCACGATCCAATCTCTTCTACTTCAATAGTCAATTTTAAGTCTGAAAAGGATTTGGCAAGATTTATTGAGAAAGGTAAAGTCTTATCTGCTGAGAGATTTAAAATGAACCCGATTACAGGGAATTATCTGTTATTGAGGAACTGACTAATAAGAGAAAGGTCAGCCGAATTGCGAATTGTTTTTTAACGCAGAGAACGCTGAGTTTTCACGGAGTGCGCTAAAGATTAAATATTCTGTTTTTTGCTACCTAGTAATTTCTAGGAATAATTATCTGCTCTTTTTAGGTTCTTCTTTTTTCTGAACGAGTTCTACATTTATATCTTCGGGTAAAAGATTGTACATCGATCCAGTAAACATATCAATCAGCATTCCGGGAAGAACTCCATTAAATACATTGAGCCAAAAGTAGAATGAAATTTTTCTGGTAATTTGGGTTTCGTAAGGTTCATAACCATCTAATTCAACTTTAAGATTATGATTGGTGCCTCTTTCAATATTAATAGTTTGGGGGCTATTGCCGAATCGTTTTCCATTAATTGAAATTTTCGCGTTCTCCGGGGTAGTTTTTATTACAACATCTTGTGTAGTTGTATTTAAAACCGTTGAGCATGCTGAACTAATTAAAACAACAAGAACCAGTGCTAATATTTTATAAAATTTCATGATAATCATCCTCCAATCTGATTATCGAAATTTTTTCGTAAAAATTAATAGTTAACTCCGGTAATCTTTGTTATTAGAAATTATCAGAGCCATCTTCCAAAAAGTGTTAAATACATTAATCGATAAATAAATGTGTTATCAATTTTCCCCCTCATTCTCTCTGAATTTAAACCGTGAGCCCGGGCAATGACCGAACCTGCAACGTCGCCATAACTCGACCATACAAGTCCAAAAGGGAAAACATTACCATTTTTATCCGGCGCAGAAACAAAAGGCAAAGAGCCGGTTCCTTTAATTCCATCCATCGGGGCGCCGTTTGAATCATTTGTGGGTAACAATTTATTCTCGGTTAGTAGTGATCGATCAAAACCAACAACTTCCATTCCCCCAGCTTCACTATCGGATGCGGTAACCAATAATGTATTTGGATTATTTTCAACAAATCTAATTGCCGTACCAATCGCTTCATCCGCACGTTTAAGAGCTTCAAGTTTTGCTTGTGCATTATTTTTATTTCCGAAATTATCGGTGCCTTCTTCTTCAACCACTAATAAAAATTTACCTTTACTCGAAAAAAATTTAAGAGCAAAGTCTGTCATTTCTTTAAGTGTTGGTGACGTAGCATTGTAATTAGCCAGATTAAGTTTTTGCTGTTCCTCTTCTGATTTATCGTTAAAAGTATTTTCTTCGGCAAACACTCCCAGTACCTTTTTTTCGTTGGGATCGAGATTCAACAATTCATCTTTTGTATAGATAATTTTATAACCATTCTTTATTGCCCATTCTATTAGATTATTACCATCCTTTCTTTTTCCGCTTTTAGTGAATCTCCCCTTTGTACCTTCAGGAAGCATCCAGATTTCACCTCCGGAAAAAATAAGATCGGTTCCCGATTCAATAACTTTTTTAGTAATAATTTCATGATTTGATCTTTTGACATTACTGGATACGAACACTGCAGTCCCAGGCTCAATTATAGAACCGGAGTTTATTATTCCAGTAAAAATTCCAGCGGCTTTTGCTTCTTGCATTATGCTCAACTGCTTGCCGGATAGTGCCAATGGAATTTCATTATCGACCATTCCAAATGATTCATAATCTGCCTTAATTCCATATGCGTGAATTGTGGCTCCAGCATTTGATGAGGCGGCAATTCTGTTTTTTATATGTCCTTGGTATAAACCTACCGCATCAAGTTTATCCCAATTAATTTCGTTATCTGGACCCGCTGTTAATATACGAAGCGCGTTCCAATCTGCTAAACCGGTTCCATCTGGATGAATAAATATTACACTTCCGGTTATATTATTTTGATTCTGTGCTAAGAATAAATTAAATATCAGTAATGAAGCGAAAAATATTTTTTTTAACATTCGATTCCTTTAAATATTTTTGATGAACATAACTTCAGCACAATTAATACAAATTATGTTTGTTATTATTCCTTTATTATTTCTGTTAATTTTAGCCCACTAAATTTATTTTGGATAATCATATAATTCTTCTCGTTTTCGCTTGTAAAATCATCACGAAAGTGACATCCTCGACTTTCCTCTCTAATTAACGCTGAAGTAGTTATAAGAAGTGCCACGTTAACAAAGTTAATTGCAGAGCTAGCGTAATACTCGTTTTCATTATCTGGAATATTTTCTCGAAGCATACTTAATTTATTGATAGCTGAATTTAATTCTTCCTGAATTCTAACAACGCCAACATTGTTCATCATTATCATCGCAACTTGATTTTTCAATTTATTGAACCAACTCAATCTGCTCTCATTTATAAAATAATCAACAATGTTATTGTCAAAAGAAACTTCTTTTGCTTTATTCATTATCGAATGCTCCACTGCTCTCTTCGCAAAAACTAAACATTCCAGAAGGGAATTACCGGCAAGCTTATTTGCACCATGAACACCGCTTGAAGCTGCTTCTCCGACCGCATACAATGCTCTAATATTTGTTTCTCCCCAGAGACCAGTTTTAACTCCCCCGATATTATAATATGCTGTCGGGGCCACCGGAATTAAATCTTTAGTGATGTCAATGCCATATTTTAATGCTTCATTATAAATATTTGGGAAATGATTTCTAATTTTTTCCGAATCAAGATGTCTCATATCCAAATATATATTTGGTTTGAGATTTTTTTTCAACTCAACATAAACCGATTTTGCCACAACATCCCTATCCGCCATTTCAGCCGCTTCATCATTTTCAACCATAAAACGATTTAATTCATGATTTAAAAGATACGCTCCCGCTTTTAGGACTCTTTCGCTGATTAAAAATGTATCTCCATTCGTAGAAACAAACGCGGTAGAATGAAATTGTATAAACTCCATATTCTCAACATCCGCCCCCGCATTGTAGGCTAGAGAAATTCCCTCCCCCAACGAAGAGTAAGGATTAGTTTTTTGCTGGTAAATTGCGGAAGCGCCCCCGGTAGCAAGTATAATTGATGAGCCGAACAGTGTAAAAGATTTTTTACTCTCACAATCATAAACATGAACACCTGAACATATTTTATTCTCTACAATTAAGTGATAGACTATACTGCTCTCAATTAGTTTAATGTTTTTATTTTTTTTAACAAGGTCGATATAAAAATTAATTATCTCTCTTCCGGTTAAGTCGCCCCCCGAATATAAAATTCTATTTTGTGAATGACCGACTTCCGAATCAACAACAATTTCATCATTTTCCCATTCGAAGGGCATACCCATTTTAATTAATTCATTAACTCTTTGGGCGCCTTCATTAACAAGAATTTCGACCGCGGATCTGTTACATAGTCCTCTTCCAGCGGCAAGTGTATCATTGATATGCGAATCAAATGAATCATTCTGGTCAACTACAGCGGCAATTCCACCCTGAGCCCAAAATGAATTACCAAATTCCAGTCTGGTTTTTGTTATCAAAGCTACAGTTCCATGTTTTGAAGCTTCAAGTGCGGCATTAATTCCTGCTAAACCGCCACCAACAACTATAAACTGAAAATAATTTTCTCTATTCATCATATATATTGTGTAATTTGTTAAACAAAGATACAAAATCGTTCACTAAGGCGATTCAGTTCGTAAGCAAAAAGTCATTGGGTGATTCGCACAAATTAATATTGATTGGTTAGATAGCATGGTTGAATTTATAGTATTAGTGCGTTTATTAATATTAATCTGTCATCGAAAATGAAAAATAATTTTTTAAAAGATAGAAAAAAGCTACACGCTGTTAGTCCAATTTCCTTTTTATCATATATCTATTATTATCTTCAATTTTCGTAAAACCAAATTTTTCATAAAGCCCGTGAGCATCCCAGGTGGCCAGCATCCATGAACGTATGTTTTTTAATTTATCATGATTTAGTATTTCTTCCATAAGCTGTTTTGATAATCCCCTTCCTCTGTACTCCTCGATAATAAATAAATCAGCTATGTATGCGAAAAATGTAAAATCTGTTGTTACCCTCGCAAAACCAACCTGGGTTTGATTATCAAAAACACCGAAACAGAAGGAATTATCAATTGCGTTAACAACTCTTTCCCTAGCTACCCCTTGTGACCAATATGAATTAGCTAAAAAATTGTGAATTAAGTTTACATCAAACTTCTCACGACTGTTAGAAAAAGTAATTTTCATATTCAATTATTGTTTTGTTAAGAAATTTTTGAACTATTTTTATATTGATTAAGGTTTCTAAAGTTATTAATTCAGTAGTCAAACTGTTATATCAAAATTAAACAGTTTAGCTTACAAAGAAAATATGGAGCGAAGAGATGAATCTAACAAGAAAAAATTTCCTTAAAACTGTATCTGTACTGGCCGGGGGATTAATACTACCTAATAGAAATATTTTTGCCTCGCTATCAACTGAGCCGAAAGGCTTTACACCACTTAGAAACAATATTGGTATTTTCACAGAACGGGGAGGAACAATTGGCTGGTATATTAATGATGACGCTGTTGCAATTATTGACTCCCAATATCCCGAGCAAGCTCAAAATATGTTTACCGGTTTAAGATCGAAAACAAAGAGAAACATTGATATTCTATTTAATACCCATCATCATGGCGATCATACATCAGGGAATATTCATTTAAAAGAATTTGCTACTAAAATTGTTGCTCACGAAAATTCAAAAATGTTACAAGAAAAGAATAATGGAAATGACCCAGCTAAACCACAGGCTTATCCCACAGCTACTTTTAAAAATACATGGGGCGAGAAACTTGGTGATGAAAAAGCCACAGCAATGTATTTTGGTAGAGCACACACTGCCGGTGATTCAATAATTCATTTTGAAGAAGCTAATATTGCTCATATGGGAGATCTAGTTTTTAATAAAACTTATCCCTTCATCGATCTCAATGGTGGCGGGGATTTACGAAACTGGATCAAAGTTATTGAAAGTGCGGCTAAACATTTCGATAAAGATACACTTTTCATTTTTGGGCATGGTGCAGATGATTCCTTATTAACTGGATCACGAGCAGACTTACATTACGCGAAAGACTTTATTGACTCTCTAGTTAATTTTGTGTCGGGAGAAATAAAGAAAGGAAAAACTAGAGATGATATTATTACAGCTGAAGCTATTCCTAATTTCGAGGGATTAAAGGAACGATGGGCTGGGGCAAAAAAAATGACAATTGAAAAAGCTTACGATTTACTTATAAAAGAAATATGATCTAATAATTATTAATAGATGAACAATTTATAATTCAATTGTAATTAAGACTTAGAGCTGACCCCGGCTCTAAGTCTTTATTTTATAACATCATCCAAATAATATTTTTGATGTTAGTCTTATATCATTCGACGAAGCACCAACACAAATCTCAAATTCCCCCGGTTCTACTTTCCAATCTTCTAAATTAATATCCCAGAACGCAAAATCTTTTTTAGTTAGGGTAATATTCACCTTTTTACTTTCTCCCGCTTTTAAAAATACTTTTACAAATCCTTTTAGTTCTTTAGTGGGACGCGGCACGGAAGATTCAATATCGCTAATATATAATTGGGCAATCTCAGCGCCATCGGTCTTACCTGAATTAGTAATAGTAAAATCGACCGCAATTATATTCTCGCCACTAATTATGCTTTTAGAAATATTGAGGTTATCATAAATAAATGTGGTGAATGATAATCCTTCCCCAAAATAAAATAATGGTTCTATTTTTTTTGAATCGTACCAGCGGTAACCAACAAATACTCCCTCTTTATATTCAACATTGTGTATTGGGAAGCTGACATTAAAATCATCATCCCAATTTGTGTTGATATTTTCACCTTGGGGGATATAACCAAATGCGGGGGAATCTTCAAAGTTTTTCTCAATTGTCATAGGCAGTTTACCGGATGGATTAACCTTACCGCTTAAAATTTCTGCTAGTGCTATATATCCAGTTTGACCTGGATACCACGCATACAGAATTGCCGCGGTATTTTCGACCCAGTCTATCATTTTTATTCCACTGCCGGAATTTATTATCACAATAGTGTTTTTATTTAATGAGGATATCTTTTTAACCTGTTGTTCTAACTTTTCGGGAAGTTCAAATTTTCTATCCCAACCCTCGCTGTCCATAGTTCCAGTACTTAAAAGTATGATTGATGCTTCTTTTATCTTATCAATTGAAGGATCTTTTATATATTCAATATTATCACCGAATTCGCTCTTTAAAGAGTCAATCATTAAAACATGGTTGTAACCTTCAACAGCGGCGGAACCTCCACCAAAAGGAATTTTTTCAACGAATTCTCCTGTTAATAAAATTTTAGTATTCTTATTTATAGGAAGAATATTGTTTCTGTTTTTAAGAAGGACAATTGATTCACGGGCTGTTTGCAATGCAATTTTTTCATGTGTCGGAAAATTTTTTATACACTTATCACCTGTTATTGGTCTTTTATTTAAACCCATAGAAATAATTGTACAAAGAATATTTTTGGCCATTCTATTTATATCTTCTTCGCTAACTTTACTTTCATTAATTAATCGTTTCGCGTTATGCTTAATTGTAATATCACCAGTTTTTTTGAAAGTAGAATTATTCAAAATATCACCAGGCATTTCAAGATCCAGCCCCGATTTTATAGTCTTTTCCGGATCCCAGGTTGACCACCAATCACTCATTACAAGCCACTTAAATCCAAGTTTACTTTTTAATAAATCAGCAATTACTTTTTTACTTTGCCCTGCCCATTCCCCATTTACTAAATTATACGAAGTCATTACAGCCATTGCACCGGCATCAATTCCGGCTTTAAAAGCGGGTAAGTAAATTTCATGAAGTGTTCTCTCATCAATAATAACATTTGTAGTTCTTCTGTGCCATTCATGATTATTAACTAGAAAATGTTTGAGGGTTGCAATTGTTCCTGTGCTTTGCATTCCTGTTACATAATTTTCAATCATTCTAGCCGCCAAAAAAGGGTCTTCTCCGAAGTATTCAAAATTTCTTCCGCACTGTGAATTTCTATAAATATTCATTCCCGGACCCAGAAGAATTGCAACATCACCTATTCTGCACTCTTCACCAATGCATTTTGCAAATTGATTTGCCAATTCAATATTCCATGTAGCAGCTAATGCTAAAGGATTAGGAAATGCAACTGATTTTTCCATTAACCCGCTTAATTCTTTTCGGATATGTACTCCGGAGGTAGCATCTGCCAAATAAAGTTGTGGAATTCGATATTGTTCAAATCCTTTTATAAAGAAGAAATTATGTCCGCCAACAAATAATATTTTTTCATCCAACGACATTTGGGACAAAATTTTTTCTGCTTGGTTTAACGCTTCCTCAAAATTAATTGGAGGTATAAACGGTTCATACTTGTAATTTAATTTCGTCTGCTCATTAACTATGTTATTTTGTAGTGCCATTTACTACCACCCTTTTTTCCAGATAATTTAACTTTTATTTTTGGAGTGCCGAATTTAATGTTACGCCAACAAATATAAAACTTATTTTAATCTATGCTGATATTTGAGTTCTCACAAAAAAAACATTCATATATAGGATACGTCAGAATAGTTATATTTCAAATAAAAAATGGTATTAAGATGAAAAGCAGAATGACTTTAGCTATTACATTATTTTTATTGCTACAAATTTTTAATGAATCGACCTTTGCTCAAAATAAAAGAGAAAGTTACTATGAAGGCAAACTTAAAATTCAGGTACAGGAATTAAGATTGGTATTAAAAGTGTTGGAGAATGAAGGTGGAATAACCACAGCAAAGCTGGACAGCCCCGATCAAGGGGCAAAGGATATACCAGTCAGTAAAATTGCGATTACACCCGATAGTCTCAATTTTGAGTGTGCGGCTATTGGAGCAAAATATTTTGGGGAGATTATTAAAGATAGTGGTTATGTAAAGGGAAATTTTACACAAGGTGGAATGAGTCTCCCTCTGAATCTATCCAAAGTTGATAAACCTTCTGAAGTGAAACGTCCCCAATTACCGATACCCCCATTCCCCTACATTAGTGAAGATATAATTTTTGAAAACAAAGAATTAAATATAAAATTAGCCGGCACTTTAACTTTTCCCCAAAATGGTAACTCATTTCCAGCGGTTGTACTGGTTTCTGGTTCAGGACCTCAAGATAGAGATGAGACGTTAATGAATCATAAACCATTTTTGGTGATTGCAGACTATCTTACAAGAAATGGAATTGCTGTTTTAAGATATGATGATAGAGGAACTGCGAAATCTGAAGGTAATTTTTCAGCAGCAACAACAATAGATTTTGCATCAGATGCTATTTCGGCCGTCGAGTATCTGAAAACCAGAAAAGAGATTAACGCTAATAAAATTGGAATTATTGGCCATAGCGAGGGAGGGTTAATTGCACCTTTCACCGCAAACCAATCTGATGACATTTCATTTATTATTATGCTTGCTGGTCCGGGAGTCCCTGGTGTGGATATTTTGAAATTGCAGACCGAATTAATTTTACGGGCTAACGGAATGGAGGAGGTAAAGATTAAGGAACAGGTTCAATCGAGCAGTAAAGCATATCAAATAATTATTGATGAACCTGACAGCGCAAAAGCATATCAGAAATTGAAAGATCTATATAAAGAGGAGATGAGTAAATTAAGTGATGATGAAAAAGCTAAACCGGAAAATTCACCAGAGATGTTTGAAAGAACCAGTCGGCAGATTTTGAGTCCTTGGTTCCGGTTATTCCTCAAGTTTGATCCGCGTCCTTATCTTGAAAATTTAAGAATTCCAGTCCTGGCATTAAATGGCGAATTAGACCTTCAAGTTGAGTATAAACAAAACTTACCCGAAATTGAAAAAGCATTAAAAATGGGGGGCAATACAAAATTCACCATCAAATCACTTCCCGGCTTAAACCATTTATTTCAAAATGCTAAAACTGGTGCTGTTTCGGAATATGCAAAAATCGAAGAAACTATATCTCCAGAAGTATTGGAAATTATGAGCAAGTGGATTTTAGAGACTGTAAAATAATAATTAGCACTAATTCTAAATAAAAAGTAGAGAGGCATTTCTATGAATGCCTCCTTGTTTATTCGAATAACTAATTTTTGAGTATATCTATTTATTTGGCATCGGCAGAGCGTCACTATTATTTGGCATTTTAGGATAATCGGGTAAACCAATATTTTTGACAAGATCATCAATCATAATTTGATTGCCAGAAGCAATTGAATTGTTAGCCGCTATTCCAGTTAATATAGAATATGCACCCCCTTTTTGGTCTGCTACACGAATATATTTATCTGTCGATTTATTTGGATTAAAAATATCATTTAACATGACATTATCACCGCCTCCATGCCCTCCTTCAGCTTTTGGAATTTTATAATCTTTAACTGGTCCCCGCAATGGAAATACTTTAGTGTATTCGCCACCTTCTTTTATTCCCCCCTGCTCCGTTCCATCTCCTGCAATATAAATTTTTTCTTCGATTTTGTGCTCAAGCCTCCCATTCGTACCATTAAATATTACATAGTAACCTTCCCAAGAATTAAACGCATTCAACGAATAACTAAGTGTAGCGTTAGTATTATACTTAACAATTACATTCATTGTATCTTCAATATCAATCTCGGGGCGAAAGACACATTTATCTCTATAATATCCGTCATATTGTTCATTGTCGAGATAAAGAGCTTTGAGTCTGGCATTTTTTGATAAATCCAATTCAAACCCACATTTTTGTTTCTCCGGGCAAGTATGGCATCGTTCATGATAACCGCTCAATCCAAATCTCTTTATTGTTTCCGGGGTATAGAATTCTCTTTTGCCATTGGCATATACAGATACTGGTACAGCAGAGAGCCACCAATTAATTAAATCGAAATGGTGGGTTGCTTTGTGAACCATCAAACCGCCCGAATATTTTTTCTGGCTGTGCCATCTTCTGAAATAATCGGCGCCATGATGTGTATTGAGCATCCAATGAAAATCAACCGAAAGTATATTTCCAATTTCACCACTCATTAAAATATCTTTAACCTGTGTGCGTGAAGGGGAATAGCGGTAATTAAAGCCCACAATAATTTTCTTGCCATATTTGGCTTGAGCATCAATTATTTGCTGGCATTTTTTTTCATCTGTTGTCATCGGCTTTTCAGTAATTACATCGCATCCAAGCTCCATAGAGCGAACTATATAATAATCATGTGTCGCATCAACCGTTGTTACAATTACTGTGTCTGGTTTTGTTTCTTTTATCATTTTATCGAAATCGTTGGCTGCATAGATAGATATTGATTTACCTGTTATTTTGTTAGCGTATTCTTGGTAATATTTCATTCTTCCGATATTTGTATCGCAGAAGCCAACAATTTCATTGGAATCAGAGAATGATTTATAAATAGCGTCCTGCCAAAGTTGAGAACGGTGTCCAAGTCCCACTAAAACATACTTCTTCTTGCTGTTCATTGAACTAATAATATTTGCGTAACTGCTGTTTGCAAACATTGCGCCGGTACCCGCTATAGCTGAAACTTTAAGAAAATCTCTTCTCGAAAACTCTTTTAACTTTTTCTCCTCCATCTTCTCTACCTCTTAATTTAATTTTGATTGAATCTCATAATCAATTACTTTGCTTAAAGCTATTTTAAAGTAAATACTTATCCTTTTGAAAACAACACTTTACTTTAAAATATGGGTAAATAGAAAGATCAGCTTTTCCAATTTTAAAACTACTATTGACTAAACATGCGCTTTTATGAGTATTAATGAAAAAGTCTGGCTGGTTACCGCTACTATGGGTTATGGTCATCAACGCGCGGTTTATCCTCTTCGAGATATTGCCGAAGAAAAAATTATTACTGTTGGGGCAGATGATGTTGCCTCCAAGAATGAAGAAGTATTATGGAGAAGAGTTCTGCGTGCATACGAGTATTTATCGCGGGCCAGAGGACTTCCCTTCATTGGAAAATCATTATTTAATCTGCTCGATACTTTTCTCCGAATACCTTCCTATTATCCTATGCGGGATCTTTCCAACAAAACTTTTCAAGTAGATCTTTTAGAATCAAGTATTAAAAAAGGATTATGCGCGTCAATGCTTGATAAGGTCCGTTCCAAAAATCTTCCTATAGTAACATCTTTTTACGCTCCGGCAATTGCCGCCGATATGGGAGGATTTCAAAATGTGTATTGTATTATTTGCGATGCAGACCTAAACCGAGTTTGGGTAGCGCGGGAACCATGGGAGAGTCGTATTTATTATTTTGCCCCATGCGGTAAAGCTGCGCAACGTTTAAAAGCTTATGGCGTTCCCGAAGATAGAATTTACATTACCGGTTTCCCTCTTCCCGAAGAACTTACAGGTGGAGAAGATTTATCAATATTAAGGAAAAACCTTGGTGAGAGATTAGCAGTGCTTGATCCAAAAAATAAGTTTGGAATTAGGCATGGACAAAATGTAAGTCACTTTTTAGGAATTGAAAATTACCCTGTAGCGACAAGGAAAAAACTTACTATTACTTATGCGGTTGGCGGAGCCGGGGCTCTTTCGGAAATTGGCGGTAATATTGCGATAAGCTTAAAAAATAAAATTAAGAATGATGAGGTTAAGTTAATACTTGTTGCGGGTGTAAAAGAATCGGTGAAAAAATATTTCGATACCATTAAAAGAGAATTTGGAGATGATGACTCATCAAAAATTGAAGTGGTTTATTCTTCCAACATATATAATTATTTCGATCTGTTCAATAAAGCAATTTTGGGAACAGATATATTGTGGACAAAACCGAGCGAGCTTTCATTTTATTGCGGGCTCGGCATTCCAATAATTATGACGCCCCCAATAGGTTCTCAGGAAAAATTTAATCGTAAATGGCTTATTGAAATTGGAGCCGGCAGAAAGCAAGAAAAACCCGAATACACCGATCAATGGCTTTTTGATTGGCTCAATAAGGGAATTTTAGCTGAAAACGCCTGGTTTGGCTTCCTAAAAGCCAGAAAATTGGGAACAATCAAAATAAAAGAAATACTCGGGTCGGGTAAAATGGAGCAGTCTCAAAATCCGGTTTTGAGATAATTGAATTTTAAATTTTTAATAAATTATTCGATAATATAACTGTGTAATTTTACTTTTAATTTTTTACCACGAGGCAAATATGGGAAAAATTACAATCATTGAAAATGAACTCTACTCCCTCTACTTTCATGAAGAAGAGATGATCGTCCATCATGTAATGCACAAATTAATTGTTGGCGATCCATTCAAAACTTTACTCACCAGGGGATTAAATTTGATGAAAGAAAAAAAAGCGGTTAAATGGTTGTCTGATGATAAAAAAAATCCCCGGTTTTCAGGTGTAGATTATGAATGGGCAACAAAAGAGTGGTTCCCAAAAGTATTAGCAGAAGGATGGAAATTTTGGGCGGTAGTTCTGCCTGAAGAAATTCATGCTCAAATGTTTTTAAAACATTACTCAAAACTTTATTCCGATTTCGGTCTCGAAGTAAAATTATTCACAAATTCCGAAGATGCTTATGATTGGTTAAAGTCAAAATAAAATGGTTTGTTAAATTCTATTTTATTTTTGAATTAATTCAACACATGAATACCAGTCAAATTCATTATATTTGCGCTAATTATTAAAAAATTAGAGCAATTAATGCAGCCTAAAAATCTTGAAGATATTCCGAAAGCTTATAATCCAAAAGATACCGAAGATAAGTGGTACCAATACTGGGAAGAAAATAGTCTTTATCATTCAGAAGTTGATAGTAAAAAAAACCCCTATACAATTGTTATACCTCCGCCCAACATAACCGGCATACTTCATATCGGTCACATTTTAAATAACACGCTGCAGGATATATTTATTCGTTATAAAAGAATGAAAGGATTTAACGCTTGTTGGGTACCAGGTATTGATCACGCATCAATTGCTACCGAAGCAAAAGTTGTTGGAATGCTGAAAGAAAGAGGAATGCATAAGGACAATATAACTAGAGAAGAATTTTTAAAATACTGTTATGAATGGAAAGATAAATATGGCGGAATAATTTTTCAGCAATTAAGAAAAATTGGCATTAGTTGCGATTGGAATAGAGAACGCTTTACAATGGATGCGCATTATTATAAAAAAGTTATTGAAGCTTTTGTAAAATTATATAAGGAAGGATTAATTTACCGTGGCTACAGAATGGTAAATTGGGATCCGGCTTCTAAATCTGCAATTTCTGATGAAGAAGTTTTTTATAAAGAAGTAAATGGTAAACTCTGGTATTTTAAGTATCCCGTTAAAGATTCAACCGAATTTGTGATAGTTGCAACAACTAGACCGGAAACAATGCTGGGTGATACCGGAATTGCTGTTAATCCGGAAGATGAACGATACAAAAATTTGATTGGCAAAATGATTGTGCTTCCAATTGTTGGAAGAGAAATTCCAATATTTGCTGATGAGTATGTGGATAAAGAATTTGGTACCGGTGCTGTAAAAGTTACTCCTGCTCACGATATCAACGATTATGATATGGGGCTTCGTCATAATCTTGAAATGGTAAATATTTTTAATGACGATGCAACAACCAATGGAAATGTGCCGCGCGATTTTAGAAAACTTGATAGATATGAGGTAAGAGAGAAAGTTGTTGAAAGAATGAAGCAGCTTGGATTTCTCCACAAGATAGAAGATTACACAAATAAAGTTGGTTACTCGCAAAGAGGTAATGTTCCAATTGAACCCTATCTTTCCGAACAGTGGTTCATGAAAATGGATGAACTCTGCAAACCGGCTATCGAAGTTGTTCAGCAGGGACAAGTTAAATTTCATCCAGAACATTGGGTAAAAACTTACGAACACTGGATGAGCAATATTAGAGACTGGTGTATTTCACGTCAACTTTGGTGGGGGCATCGAATTCCAGTTTGGTATCATAAAGAAACTAAAGAAATTTACTGCGAGGTTGATCCGCCACAAGACATTCAGAATTGGTATCAGGATGATGACGTTCTCGATACATGGGCTTCGAGCTGGTTATGGGCACAGGATGTATTCACTACTGAAAAAGATCAAAAATATTATTACCCAACTGATCTGCTTGTAACTGCACCTGATATTATTTTCTTCTGGGTTGCAAGAATGATTATTGCCGGACTTCATTTTATGGGGAAAGTACCATTTAAAGATGTTTACTTTACTTCACTAGTTCGTGATAGTGACGGAAGAAAGATGAGCAAATCATTGGGCAATTCTCCCGATCCACTTGATTTAATTGAGGAATATGGAGCCGATGCGTTAAGATTTTCGATTATATATATAGCTCCTTTAGGGCAGGATGTTTTATTTAGCTCTGATAAATGTGAGATTGGAAGAAATTTTGCCAATAAAATGTGGAACGCCGGAAGATTTCTTTTAATGAACGCTCAGAATATCAAGCTTGATCCATTCCTAAAAAATAAGCATCTCGATTTTACAGACAATTGGATAATCAGCAGGTTTAATAAAACAATTAAAGATGTGAATGACGCGTTAGATCGATTTGATGTTAACGCCGCTACAAAATTGATTTACAGTTATGTATGGAATGATTTCTGTGATTGGTACATCGAGCTCTCAAAAAACCGATTGTATCATGGAAGTGATGAGGTAAAATCAGCTGTACTCTCACGCGCAATTTCGCTATATGAAGATATGCTAAAATTGGTTCATCCTTTTATGCCATTTATTACAGAAGAAATTTGGCAACTGTTGGATAAGAGAGATTCTGGCAAAAGTATCTCAACATCAAAATTTCCTGAATTTAATGCATCCCTAATTGACAATACCGCTGAAGCTGAAATTGATTTCGTTCAAAATGTAGTAACTGCCATTCGTAATATCCGCGGTGAAATGAATATTGCTCCTTCAAAACAAATAAATGTTTTCTTGAAAAGTT
This sequence comes from Melioribacteraceae bacterium, assembly GCA_019638015.1. Lineage (NCBI taxonomy): Bacteria > Pseudomonadati > Ignavibacteriota > Ignavibacteria > Ignavibacteriales > Melioribacteraceae > Melioribacteraceae bacterium. The sequence goes on from JAHBUP010000001.1 coordinate 3,708,040, forward strand.
CAGCGGTAACTTCGGCACAAGAGCGCTACATAAAAACACTTGTTAGAATTGATCAATTAACTGTTGACCAGAAAATTGACAAGCCAAAAGCGTGTGCCTCAGCTGTTGTTAAAGGATGCGATATATTTATTCCGCTTGAAGGATTAATAGACGTCGAACTTGAAAGGGTGCGCATTCAAAAAGAGATGAAAAGATTACTCGGTTCATTTGAAGGTGTACGCAAAAAACTTGAGAATGAAAACTTTGTATCCAAAGCTCCCGCTGAAGTAATTGAGAGAGAAAGAATGAAGATGGATGATTGGCAGAAAGCTTTGGAAAAGCTACAGTCAATCTTGGCAGATCTGGAATAAAGGGGTATTCTGTATTACCAACTACTTTAGTTTCTATTGTGATTTGGATAATCTATTCAAAGTTTAAAGTTGCATTCTTTCCTATGAACATTTATTGTTGTTTTGTAAATAATTCAGAATATGACATCAGTATCTTTAAATAGTAACCCGATTGTTAGTCAGGTACTTACAGCCAACCAGCAAGCGGAAAGAATTCGTGAAATTGCTCAATTAAAAAATGAGCAGGCCCAGCAAAATTTTCCTCGAAAAACCCCGGCACCAATTGTTGACAATTTTATTACAGAAAAACTCGATGAGGAAATCCCAGATACTAGAAATGATTTTCGATTATACGAAAACACCCCAGTTGCTAAATTGCTTCAAACTATAAAGCAATTTAATGAAGTTAATAAGAATCGTCGTATTGAAATTTTGGCTGGGGATGAGTTAGACACTCCAAACGAAGAAAAGAATACTGAAGCCATAATTGATGAGTCCAAACCTGTCGGTTACTATATTGTTTTAAATAATGAAAAGAAAACTACCTCGTTAAAACTTCTAACAGGCAAAGTTGATATTTGGAAAGAACGTCTCGAAAAAACCTACCATACAAAAATTTTCAAAGATAACGGTTCATTAGTAAATCTTACAATTTAAAATCAGAAATCTATACCGATTCCAGTAATGTTTTAATTTTCTTTATTGTCAACGGTGCCGATCCCTCATAATGATTATTAACATTCAGGTAAACGTCAACCTTTCTCTCAAGTAGCTCCAAGATCATCTTAACAAGATTTTCAATTTCACTATCTCTAGCATCAACAATTTGATTCCACATTCCACCGGTTCGCTGTTCAATTCCCTTTCTATCATCCCCGTGCAGTCTAATAACCACATAATTTTTTATAAAATCTCTGTATCTCGAATAAACTTCAAAAATATCCGGCATATAATAACCTTGCAGAAAAACATGTCCAATATTTAGATCTCTGAGAAACTGGAAATACTTATCATTGATATAGTTTGGGTTTCTGATCTCGATTGCGAATTGATATTCGGGCGGAAGTGTTTTAGCAAACTCTCGAAACAATCCTTGGAACTCATACTGGGATTTCATTTTTTGCTTATTGAGATATTCGAACTGAAGCATTAAAGGTCCAAGATTATGTTTTAATGGCTTAATGATGCGAATGAATTCTGTAAGCAACTCTGATGATAGAAAATGAGAATTCGGAATTAGTGGCGCGTCTTTTTCCTGCCGGTATAAATGCGTTAGACTAATGCTGTTTGGAAGTTTAATGGTAAACTGAAAATTTTTATTTACCGAATTTTTATAATTAGTAACTACTTCGCTTTTGGGAAGAGTGATTTTATTAATTCCATACAACGACCAAAACCATTGATCAATTTCCACAGTGTTATAAACTTTGGAATATTCTTCAAGAAAATTGATTTCCGGATTATCGCTGTAAACTAATCCTTTCCACGAATCATATTTCCAGCTGCATGTACCTATTCGTAAAGTTGCCATACTAATATTTATCTATAACCATTTTTAAGTGCCCAATCTTTAATAGCCAATTTTTTCATCTCATCCATTTGTGCGGTTGGATGAACAATTGAATAACCGGAAAGGGGCATTTTATCATGATTCACTTCTTCCCAAATTTTCTTTTTTAAGTTGGATTTATTTTGATAGGATAATTTTTCCCATTCAGAAAAATTTAGCTCTGCTCTTCCCTCTTTCACATGGTCTGCGATCATCCATGAAATTGGAGCAACTGAAGAATACCAAGGATATTTAGTTTCGTTGGAATGACAATCATAACATGAATTTTTTAATATAGCTTTAATTTCACTTGGCGCATTTAAATCTGCCGTAACAGGGGGATTAGATTTCTCAACCTTTATGAATTGTATTCCTATTGATGCAATAACAAAAATGTAAAATATAATTTTACCCACTTAATCCTCAGCTTTCATGAATATATTTTAAAGTTAAAAACAGTCTGATATTTTTACCAACAATAAACTCATTATTTAGGTTCATGCAGAATTTTTTGTTTGTGCTAAATTAGTTCTTCCACCTCTTTACAAAATTTAATTAAGAACAGCATCGAATCTTCAGGCGAGTGAAATTTATTCATCATTTCAAGTTTGAGCACATCATTCGACTGCACAAATTTAATATCTTTAGAGTATTTTGAATTGATGAAGGTCAATACTCCCATAAATTTGTTCTTGTAAAAGTCCTCTCTATCCCCTTTTGGAAGTATTATGATAATTTTCTTTTCTTGAATTATAATTCTCTCAAGTAATGCGGTGGATGCATGAAACCTTAGAGTAGCCGCCATTATAAGTCTTGAAACCATTCCAGGAAGTTTGCCAAACCGGTCCTTAAGTTCATCCACAACTTCATCAATTTCGACAGCATTTAATACAGTAAAGAGAGCGGTGTAGTAACTTAATCTATCAGATTGCTCAGGCATAAATGATCTAGGTATTCCAATCTCAAAATATGTATCAATTGTGGGCTCGGACCGTTCAATTTGCTTTGGTAAATCCTTAAAGATTTCTTTGAATTCATCCTGCCGCAATTCCTCAACCGCTTCATCAACCATTTTTAAGTAGAGATCAAATCCAACAGAATCCATATAACCACTCTGCTCTGTTCCTAAAAGGTTTCCCGATCCTCTAATTTCCAGATCACGCATTGAGAGACTAAATCCTTCTCCCAATTCGGTATATTCTTCAATTGCGGCCAATCGTTTTACCGCTTTTTTTGTAATGGTTTCCATTGATGGAATTAAAAAATAGGCATATGCCTGTCTGTCGCTTCTTCCAACTCTACCTCTCAACTGATGCAACTCTGCCAAACCAAATCTATCTGCTCTATTAATTATAATAGTATTCACATTAGGAATATCCAGTCCGCTCTCAATTATTTTTGTTGAAATGAGCATGTGATATTTTTTACTGAGAAATTCATGAATTACCTTTTCCAATTCGGCAGGTTTCATTTGTCCATGTGCAACACCAATTTTTAAATCGGGTAGATATTTTTGAATATACGCCGCAATTTTTTGAATTGATTGAACCCTGTCATGAACGAAGTAAACTTGTCCGTTTCTTCTAAGTTCCGTCAATATCCATTCACGAACTTTAACAATATCAAAAATATCAACCTTGGTATAAATCGGCTGGCGGTTTGGAGGAGGCGTAGCAATAATTGAAAGATCACGCGCACCGAGTAATGATAAATTTAAGGTACGAGGTATTGGGGTTGCAGTTAATGTGAGGGTATCTACATTTGCTTTAAATGCGCGAAGTTTTTCCTTTGCCATTACTCCAAATCGGTGCTCTTCATCAATTATTAACAATCCCAAATCTTTAAACTGAATATCTTTCGAGAGCAGTCGATGAGTTCCAATTACTATATCGAGATCACCCGATTTTAATCTTTCAACAATTATTTTTTGCTCAGCTTGAGTTTGAAAGCGTGACATTGCTTCTACCTTTACAGGAAACTGGGAAAGTCTATCGGTAAATGTATTGTAATGTTGTTCGGCGAGAATTGTGGTTGGAACAAGAAGTCCCACTTGTTTTCCATCATTCACAGCTTTGAAAGCCGCGCGAACTGCAATCTCTGTTTTACCAAATCCAACATCGCCGCAAACCAGCCGATCCATTGGGTTCTGATTTTCCATGTCCCGTTTTACATCTTCAGTAACTTTTGCCTGATCGGGAGTGTCTTCATACAAGAATGAAGCTTCGAGCTCTTTCTGCCAAATAGAATCGGGTCTAAACGCGAATCCTTGAGAAGCTTTTCTCTTTGCGTAAAGAGTTATAAGTTCACGTGCGGCTTCCTTTATTTTCGCTTTTACTTTTTTCTTTGTATTCTTCCACTCATTTCCTCCCAATACAGATAATTTTGGCTGTACATTATCTTTAGAAGAGAACTTCTTTACGAGTGCGAGATAATTCATATTTACATAAACTATTCCCCCCTCGGCGTATAATATTTTGATTGACTCCTGTTCAACGCTACCAATTTTTATTGTCTCTAATCCTGCATACTGTCCAATACCAAAATTTTCATGAACCACATAATCGCCCCGCTGAATAGACGCAAATTCCTTAGCGCGTGATTTTTTAATTTTTTGTTTTGAGGAAATTTTAGAACGATAGGGTTTATTAAAAATTTGGTAATCTGTTAAGAGTAGTAGCTTTCCCTCTTTTGAGATAAAGCCACATTTAATAGCAAGTACCTCAATTTTTATTTTACCTTCCTCAATTAGATTGGCAAGTTCTTCTCTGAACTCCGAAAGTAATTCTTTAATTCTTTTACTTTGTAATTCATTTTCAACAGTAATAATTATCTGGTAATTCTTTTTTGAGTAGTCCTTGAGTACATTAAATAAAAGTTCGAAATTGGAATTTACTATTGGTGCTGAGGCGAGATTCAATTCAATTCTATTATCAATGCTTTCTATAACTTCCTCAATCAGCCATCTGGCGTTTTTTGAGTAAAGTTTTTCAATACTATCAATAGGACCGGCAATTATATCTGCATCTACTTTTTGAGTTTCTTTAATTCCCCCTTCATACAATTCCTCCACTAAGTCCGGGTCAATTTCCTCAAATGTTTCAATACCTTTCTGCTCTTCCTTATTGCTGAATAATTTTCTAAGCTCATATTGTAGGGCGAAGATTAAAGGAGTATCGAGATAATCAATAATATCACTAAAGGATTGTTCATCATCGGCAACGGCTGCAGCCAATGTTACATTTTCAATTTTATCTTGAGAGCGCTGACTATCAGGATCGAAATGACGTATTGATTCAAGAAAATCGCCATCATATTCTAACCGTACCGGCTGTTTTTCACTATATGACCAAAAATCAATGATTGAACCACGGACAGCAAAATCTCCGGGACTTTCGACATACTTATCGCGTGTATAATTAATTGAATTTAGGTAATCAATTAAATCATCAAATGTTAGAGTGCCCCCAACTTCAATTCTCGTTGTGTTTTTTTCAATATCGTTTTTAGAAGGAAGCCGGAGTTTTAGAATTTCATAACCTGTAACTAATATAAACCGCTTCCGTTTACCAAGATCGGTTAGTTTTTCTTGAATAGTTTCGGGATGATAATCATCAAGAGTTATCACATATTCATCAAGACCAAGAATAGCTAGCTCGACTTTTGTTTCATTGATTAATTGCACCGAGGGGCAAAGTAATACAATTTGTTTTTCAATACGGTTTATGTCTGAGATAAAAAATTGTCGGGAAGACCCGGCAAATGCCGAGACAACTATCTGCTTATTTTTTTGATAAAGTTCTTTTTTAATTACTTCAAAAGCCGGTACTGCTGATAAGATATTCTCGAGAGTTTTATTCATAATATTTATTTGTTTTTAAAATATAGAAAACCCCGTACCGCAACGCGGCCAGGGAATTTCCGTAAAAGACTTCTCAAAGTTAATGGAATTATTAAAGCCGTGAAAGTAATTATACTCTTATTATTTATTGGCGAACATTGATTGTAATCGGTAGAACTTTCACTACAATAACAGTTCTAAAATTCAACAATCCATTCATAATTGATAACTTTATAGAGCCCTTCTTTTTAATTTTTATTATTTTAGCTCCATATCATTAATGGAAAACTTATGTCCCTAAAAAAAGCCCGTCCCGCAATTGAGTTAAAACCAGAAGATTTAAAATGGACTTGTGACCCCGATGTTTTTGAAGTGGATTCTACAACAGAAATTAAACCGATAGATGGAATAGTCGGCCAGGAGAGAGCAATAAAAGCTCTTAAACTTGGTGTTGAATTAAAAAGCCCGGGCTATAATGTTTTTGTATGCGGACTCTCAGGAACCGGAAAGTTTACTACAATCAAAATAATGCTCGAATCAATTTCACCGAACAATATTAACCTTTTTGATTATGCATATGTAAATAATTTTAAAGATACCGACAGACCTACATTGCTAAAATTTCCGGCGGGATCCGCTATAAAGTTTAGAAAGGATTTGTTAAAGCATATTAAGTTTTTGCAGGAGCGAATACCAAAAGTATTAACCACCGAACCATTTTTATCTAAAAAGAAATCGATGATTGCGCTTTACGGTACTACACAACAAGCGATGATGAATAAATTTGAGGATAAACTTCGCAGCGATAATTTTACTCTAGGGCAAGTAAAAGTAGGTGAAATGGCTCGTCCCGAAATCCTCGCGGTAATTAATGATGAACCGGTTTTTGTTTATCAGCTCGATGATCTTGTGAGAACACAGAAAGTTAAAAGAGATGATGCCGATGAAATCATAAAAAAATACGCCTCATATCAGGATGAACTTCAAACCGTATTTAAAGAGAGTCTTCGTTTAACTCAGGAGTTTCAGGAGAAAATTCAGAACCTTGAAACTGAATCTGTAATGGATATTGTTTCAGTGACAATCGATGATATCAAGAAGAAATATAAAATTTCTAAAGTAAAGAAATACCTTGATGATGTTGCTGAAAATATTGTTCAGAATCTGGATGTATTTAAAGGTAAAAAACCGGTTCGGGAAGAAACCCAAGATGGAGTAATAATAGATTATCTAAAAGAATATGAAGTAAATATAATTTTGGATAATTCGAGGACAAAAAAATGCCCGGTGATTGTTGAGACTTCACCAACATACAATAATTTATTCGGCACAATTGAAAAATATAGTGACGGCAAAGGGGGCTGGTATGCCGATTTTACCAGAATAAAATCGGGCTCTTTATTAAGCGCTAATGGCGGCTATTTAGTAATTAATGCAATTGACGCTTTCGGCGAACCAGGAGTTTGGAAAACATTAAAAAGAGTGCTCTTATTCGGACAGCTTGAAATACAGGATATTGCTAATTTTTATCAGCTCTCCCCATCTGTATTAAAACCGGAGCCAATCCAAATTGATACTAAAGTAATATTTATTGGCAATAATTATATCTATTCGCTTCTTTCATCATATGAGGGGGACTTCAATAAAATATTTAAGATAAAAGCCGATTTTGATTATGAGATGAAGAGAACCGAACGCGCAGTTGGTGAATATGCTAGAATTATTAAGAAGCTGATTGAATCTGAAAAACTTTTGGAGTTTGATAAATCCGCAATCTCAAAAATTGTTGAATTTGGCGCACGTTATGCGGGAGAAAAAAATAAACTTACAACCCGTTTTGCATATATCGCCGATCTTGCTCGTGAGTCAAGTTTTTGGGCTCGTGATAATGGAAGTAAATTTGTTACTAATTACCATGTTGAACACGCATACAAATCTTCAAAAGAGAGACATAGTTTGTACGAATCAAAAGTAACAGAAATGATTACTGAAGGAACTATTTTAATTGATACAGATGGATTGCGTATTGGTACAATTAACGGGTTAGCTGTTTATGAAAGCGGTCACTACGCATTTGGCAAACCAACAAGAATTACTGCGAGCGTCGCTCTTGGTAATGGAAGCATTATAAATATTGAAAGAGAAGCTGGAATGAGTGGAAACACTCACAATAAAGGTATGTTGATAATTTCGGGATACTTCAAAGAAAAATTTGGTCAGCGTTTTCCATTATCATTCACCGCAAGTATCGGTTTTGAGCAGGGTTACGGAATGATTGATGGCGACAGCGCTTCTATTACCGAAATTGCCGCACTTGTCTCTGCAATATCAAAAGTACCAATAAAACAATCGTTGGCAATTACTGGGTCTGTAAATCAGAAAGGTGAAATTCAACCTATTGGAGGAGTGAATGAAAAAATTGAAGGATTCTTCGAGATTTGTAAAAATCGCGGATTGAATGGTTCTAACGGTGTTATTATTCCTCTTCAAAATGTAAAGGATTTAATGCTGAACGATGAAATAATTCAAGCTGTTGGAAATAAATTGTTTCACATTTATTCTGTATCAACAGTTGAACAAGCCGTTGAAATTTTAACTGGAATTAAAGCCGGTAAACAATCAAAAAACGGGAAGTATGAGCAGAATACTTTATTTGGACTTGTTGAAAAAGAACTTCATTCAATGAGAAATAGATTAAAACCGGCGTCAACAAAAAAGAACAACAACAAAAACAATCAGCAATCGAGTGATATCCAGGTAAAAAAGCATAATAAAAAATGATAAATTTTTTTAATCTATTTTAAGTTTGCACAAGTAAATTATATTTTCATTAAATCGAGAAAAAAATAAAATGATAAAACCATTCGCAAAGACAAAAATACTGGCCACGATAGGGCCGGCTTGCGACTCAGAAAAAACGCTTCTTCCATTAATAGAATCGGGAGTTGACGGTTTAAGAATAAATTTTTCGCATGGCAGCTTTGAATATTTTGAGAAGGTCTTTGATACTATAAATAAAATTTGTGTAAAAAAATCACTACCAATTCCTATTCTTATTGATCTTCAGGGACCTAAAATAAGAATTGGTGAATTGTCGCTTCCATCAATTGAATTGCACAATAACGAGACTATAGAGATAACAACCGAGGATGTTTTAGGAACTTACCAAAAAGTTTCAACAAGTTATAAGAATTTACCACAGGACGCGAGGATCGGTGATTTAATATTAATAGATGATGGGCTTATCAAATTAAAAATTATTGAGAAGAGCGATATCTCTGTAACCTGCACAATAATAAATGGGGGAATTCTTAAACCCAAAAAAGGAATGAATCTCCCTGGAATGCAATTAAGCACTCCCTCATTCACTAAAAAAGATTTAGCAAATCTTGAATTCGCGCTCAAGTATAGAGTAGATTATATAGCCCTATCATTCGTTAGAAATGCACAGGATATTACAGATCTAAGAAAATGGTTAGAAAGCAATGGATATGAAAAACCAATTATTGCAAAGATTGAAAAGCCGGAAGCAGTTTCCAATTTCGATTCGATACTAAATGTAGCAGATGGAATAATGGTTGCCCGCGGTGATCTTGGAGTTGAACTTCAACCGCATGAAGTCCCAATAATTCAAAAAAGAATTATTAGAAGATGCAACGAGTTAGGTAAACTAGTTATAACCGCTACACAGATGCTTGAATCTATGGTTAATAATCCGGTCCCAACACGAGCTGAAGCATCCGATGTAGCAAATGCTGTGTGGGATGGAACTGATGTTGTAATGCTTAGCGCGGAAACATCTGTTGGTAAATTTCCCGAACAAGCAGTAAAGGTTATGAAGGAAATAATCATAAACTCCGAAAAGGCATATGAGTTTGAAAGGAAAATTGATTTTGTGAAACCGGAATTCATTGATAGAAATCTTTTTGAATCGATGAACCAGGGGATATGTTCAATCAGTAAGCAAATTAACGCAAAAGCAATTATTGCGTTTACAGCTAAAGGTGATACTCCAACTAATCTATCTAAATTCAGACCACACGCAAAAATTATTGCTGTATCAGATAGTTTTGACGCGATGAACAAGCTTGCTTTAAAGTGGGGAGTAGTTTCAGTTTTTTGTGAGGATATAAGTGACCGGCAAAAAGCCGCTGTAAAAGCTAGAGAGATTATGTTGAAAGAAAATTTACTTGAGGAAGGGGACCTCGTTATTTTTACTGAAGGTGGTTTGAAAATTAAAAATGTACGGGAAAACTGGATTCGATTTGAAGTAATATAATTTTATGATAAAAGATTCGCTACATCTGGCAAAATGGTGGACCGAAGATAATAACGGAAAGTTATTATGTACGTTATGCCCCCGTTATTGTTCAATTGGCGAATCTCAAGCGGGATTTTGTTATATCCGCCAAAATATAAATGGAAAACTTTATTCAACCGGTTATGGTCATCCTACCGGATTTGCGATTGACCCAATCGAGAAGAAGCCATTAAACCATTTTTATCCCGGTACACAAATATTAAGTTTTGGTACTGCCGGGTGTAATCTTGGTTGCAAGTTTTGTCAGAATTGGTCAATGAGTAAAACAAAGCTCGATAATATTCATTCATTAGATGTAACTCCAACCCAAGTTGTTGAATTAGCAATAAACAACAAAGTACCTTCAATCGCATACACGTACAACGATCCGGTAATCTTTGGCGAATATGTAATTGATATTTCTAAGATTGCCAGAGAGGTAAATATTAAAAATGTGATGGTTACTGCCGGCTATATTGATAAAAATGCTCGAAGTGAAGTCTTTGAATATATTGATGCCGCCAATGTTGATTTAAAAGGATTTACAGAATCGTTTTATTATAAACTTACCGCTTCTCATATCAATCCGGTGCTTGATACTTTAATTTGGATAAAGAAGGAAACCGATATTTGGCTGGAGATTACTACTCTACTTATTCCCGATGAAAATGATAACGATGACGAATTAAAATTAATGTGCAATTGGATCGTTGAAAATTTAGGAGATGAAGTTCCTCTTCACTTTACTGCATTCCATCCCGATTTTAAAATGCTCTCAAAACCAAGGACTCCCCACAAAACTCTTTTTAGAGCCAGAGAAATTGCCCTAAAGGGGGGAATAAAGTATTGCTATCTGGGAAATATTCATAATGAAGCAGGTAGTTCAACTTACTGCCACTACTGTAAACATTTACTTATAGAACGAGACTGGCATTCAATAATCCAAAACAACATTAAATCCAATCAATGCCCAAAGTGTGGTGCCATAATTCCCGGGATATTTATGTGATTTCTGTTGCATCTTACTCCTACAATTTGGAATTTTGGAACGGTTTAACGGGGCAATGATTGTCTCAAAATAAACTCACATAACCAGCCAGGAGTAAACATGAAAAACCTAATCACTTTTTTAGGGTTGTTGCTAATTATTTCATTCGGTTTAACAACCCAATCCGCAGCTCAAAAATCAGAAAGAATCGGAAAGATATTCAAGAAAGCCGAGGCGCATGCTCTTTTTGGAAGAGTATTTGGCACTGCCGAAATATCTAAAGCAGATCTTTTAAAGGCAGTTAAAAAAGCCGGAAAGTATATGTACTTTAATTTAAAGAATGGCAAGCCGGTGGTTGTTGATGCAAAAAGAAGATCTTTAATTGATAACTCAATAGGAATAAATGAACATTCCATTTCAACATCAATTAATTCCAACTCAATAGGAGAATTTAGAACCCCCGAAACGTCGATTAATGAAAATGAAATTTACGCGGTTTATAGTACCGAGGTTGTTGAAGAATTTTTGGCACTTGATGATTTACAAGTAGTACTAATTGAGAGAAGAGGAGGCGTTATTTCACTCTCAACTGAAAATAATGTACTTGAAATGTCTACAATGTGCCCACCATATTGTCTTGATTGAATATGGGATTAGCTGATTTTTTTAGAATAATTTATTCAGTCGGATTCATTATTTGGATTTTCCCTCCTATCAGGCAATTCAGAACTCCACTTTTTTATTTTTTTTTAATACTGGCGATTGGAGATACGTTTAGCCTGGGATATAGCTTCCTTCTTAGCAAAAGTATTCCGTTAGGATACTTTGTTGCAATTAGTTTTCTCCTTATAATTTCACTAACTGATAAAGTTGTTTTAATGAGGCACAAGTATTTGATCTTAGCTATTTGGGTTATGCTTGTCATCGGTCTATTTAATGTGAGATTAGAAACTAGTTATTATTTCATTTTAGTTGCTCTATTGCATTCAATAATCTTTATTATGATATTAAAATTATTCATAATGAGTTACGTTAATTATTCAAAAATTAATTTCTTTTTATTAATGTTATTGTTTTATCAGACCACTATTCTTTTCAAAGTTTTAAATATGGCAATAGGATTTGCAGATGCAGCAGCTTTCTTTATTATTACAAGCATTGCCCAAATCATCTTTGGACTCTACTTTTCAATCGTTAGAGCGGATCGATCGGAATTTATTACTAAGCTTTGAGAATCCATTATTCTTCGCACTCATTGTGGTTGTAGTTGTTCTGGTTGTAATGTTTATCTTTTACCGGTTTATAATTATTCCGATGAGGGTAAAACATTTAATCCAGGAAGAAAAGCTGCGGCTTCAGCAGGCTGAAATGATGGCAAAATTTGCCGAGTTTTCCCCCGACATAATTTTGCGTGTTGATGTTGAGGGAAAAATAATTCTTGCTAACAATACCGCTCATAAAGCGTTTCACCATAGTCATCAGCTTCTCGGTGAGCAAATTCAAAACCTACTTCCCTTCTTAATAGATGTAAATATAGAGCAGATTATTGATAATAATATAATTACCGATTACAGTTATCAACTAAATAATTCTCACTTTCAATTTTTACTTGCGGGAGTTGCAAAGTTTAATGTTTGCCAGGTTTACGGGAGAGATATTTCACAGCTCAAAAAAACTGAGGAGAATCTTATTGACGCGCTTGGCAGAGCCGAGGAATCAAAAAAACTTAAAGAGTTTTTCTTAGCTCAAATTTCACACGAGATAAGATCTCCCCTAAATGTTATTGTTGGATATTCTGATTACCTCAAAGATGAATTATTAAGAGAAGGCATCCCCGATTATTCTCCAATTCTTTTGGCAATAAAAAATAACAGCAAGCGACTTTATAGAACTTTTGATCTTCTACTGAACATGTCCCAAATTCATGCGGGTAAGTATGAACCACGCTTCGAAAAAGTAAATCTGCAAGCTTTAATACTTACCATACTCGAGGAGTATAATTCACTTGCTCAGGAAAAAGAATTAAATATTGAATTTGTAAATGAACTACAGCCCGAATTTTCAATATTAATAGACTACTACAGCATTATTCACGCGTTTTCTAATCTATTAGATAATGCCATCAAATACACCGATTCCGGCAAAATCGAAATAAGAATCAGGCGAGATGATAAATATGTTTGCGTTGATTTTAAAGATACCGGGAAAGGTATGGGGAAGGAATATATTGATAGACTATTCACTCCGTTTACTCAGGAAGAAATGGGGTATACAAGAAAGTATGATGGCACCGGATTGGGATTGGCCATCGTAAAAAATTATATTGATCAGAACGGGGGAAAAATTCACGTTAAATCAGAAATAAATAAAGGTACAACATTTACCGTTTTATTAAAGGAAGGATATAAATGGGCACAGCAATTCAAAAACCCAAACTTCTAATTACTGAGGATGATTACGAGAATCAGAAATTTCTCAATTTATTTTTAAAAAAATATTTTGCTATAGATATGTGCGACTCATCCGAAACATTTTATGCTCATATCAACAACGAGCAGTATGACATTATCTTAATGGATATTTCAATTAAGGGGAAGAAAAATGGATTGGACCTTACACGCGAAATGAGGCAAAACCCAAAGTATCTCGATACGCCAATAATTTGTTACACAGCTCATGCATATAATATAGATAGATTAAATGCTCTTGATGCGGGATGCGATATTTATATAAGCAAGCCATCGGACATAAAGTATCTGCTTAAATCGATGTTTCAGCTTCTGGAATCTAAGGGAAAAATATTATATGGTAATGGAATTTCCGAATCTGAATGTTATTGCACATCATAAAAAAAGCCCGGCTAAACCCGGGCTTAATTTTTAATAACGGTAGTAATCGGGCTTAAATGGTCCCTCTACTTTAACCCCAATATATTTAGCCTGCTTTTCATTCAACAAATCAAGCTCAACGCCAATTTTTGATAGATGAAGCATTGCTACCTTTTCATCTAAATGTTTAGGAAGCATATATACTTTATTTTCATAGTTATCTGAATTATTCCACAATTCTATTTGAGCAAGAACCTGATTCGTGAAAGAATTCGACATCACAAATGAAGGATGACCCGTTGCACAGCCAAGATTGACTAATCTTCCTTCAGCTAATACAATTATATCTTTACCATCAATTGTATATTTATCAACTTGCGGTTTAATTGTATCTCTTGTGTTTCCATAATTATCATTAAGCCAGGCCATGTCAATTTCGTTATCAAAATGACCGATGTTACAAACAATTGCTTTATCTTTCATTTTTTTGAAATGTTGTTCCGAAATGATATCAACATTACCGGTTGCCGTTACAACAATATCAGCACGCGGAATAGCGTCAATCATTTTTTTAACTTCGTATCCGTCCATTGCCGCTTGAAGAGCACATATTGGATCAATTTCCGTTACAATTACTCTAACGCCAGCACTTCTCAAACTTTGGGCAGATCCTTTTCCAACATCACCATAACCGGCTACAACTGCAACTTTACCAGCCATCATTAAATCGGTTGCTCTTCTAATCGCATCAACCAATGATTCACGGCATCCATATTTATTATCAAATTTTGATTTGGTAACAGAATCGTTTACATTAATTGCCGGGATTTGTAAAGTACCTTTTTCAACTCTTTCATATAAACGATGAACACCAGTAGTTGTTTCTTCTGAGATTCCCTTGATACCGGAAATTAATTCGGGAAATTTATCAAGTACCATATTAGTAAGGTCACCTCCATCATCAAGAATCATGTTTAGCGGTTTTTTATCTTCACCAAAGAATAATGTTTGTTCAATACACCAATCAAATTCTTCCAGGTTCATTCCCTTCCAAGCATAAACAGGAATTCCCGCTGCTGCAATTGCGGCGGCGGCATGATCTTGAGTAGAAAATATATTGCATGATGACCATTTTACTTCGGCACCTAATTCGATGAGTGTTTCAATTAATACTGCAGTTTGAATCGTCATATGCAAACAACCGGCAATGCGGGCACCCTTTAAGGGTTTTGATTTTCCATAGTCCGCACGAAGCGTCATTAATCCGGGCATTTCAGCTTCAGCCAATGATATTTCTTTTCTTCCCCATTCGGCAAGTGACATATCTTTTACTTTATAATTTAGTTGTTTTGTATCTAATGCTTGACTCATTTTTTTCCTCTTTCTTAAATATATTTCTTAAATGTCGAAACAAGATCCAATTGTTCCCATGTGAAATCCTTATCATTTCTTCCGAAATGACCATAGGAAGAAGTCTTTTGGTAAATTGGTCTTCTCAATTTTAATCTTGTAATAATTCCTTTAGGAGTTAAATCAACTTCCTTTTTAATCATCTCCGCTATTTTGATATCGGAAATTTTACCGGTTCCTTTAGTATCAACAAATATTGAAACAGGTTCAGCAACTCCGATTGCATAAGCAACTTGCACTAAACATTCTTTAGCTAGTTTTGCCGCAACAACATTCTTAGCAATATGACGGGCGGCATAAGTTGCGCTTCGATCAACTTTAGATGGATCTTTACCACTAAAAGCACCACCGCCATGTGGTGCCCATCCACCGTAAGTATCTACAATAATCTTTCTTCCAGTTAACCCACTATCGCCATGAGGACCGCCAATTTCAAAACGACCGGTAGGATTAACATAATACTTTGTTTTTTTATCTAGATATTTCGAAGGTATAATTGCTTTAATTATATGCTGAATAACATCTGCATTAATTTTATTCTGACTTACATTTCCATCATGCTGAGTTGATATTACTACAGTATCCACTCGTAATGGTTTTCCATTATCATCATATTCAATCGTTACTTGAGATTTGGCGTCGGGTCTTAAGTATGGCATTAATTTTAAATTTTTCTTTCTAACATCCGAAAGTTTTTTTACTAGTTTGTGGGCATAAACAATTGGCATTGGCATATATTCCGGCGTTTGATCGCATGCATAACCAAACATAATTCCCTGATCTCCGGCACCGCCTTTATCAACACCCATGGCGATATCTGGAGATTGAGAATGAATTGCGTTGAGAACGCCGCAAGATTCGGAATCAAATTTATATTCAGCTTTAGTATAGCCTATATTTTTAATTGTGTTTCGAACAACTTTTTCAATATCTATATATGCTTTAGTTGTAACTTCACCACCAACTACTACTAATCCGGTTGTTACAAAAGTCTCGCACGCAACACGGGCATTAGGGTCTTGGGAAAAGATCGCGTCTAAAACTCCATCCGAAATTGCATCACATACTTTATCCGGATGCCCTTCCGAAACAGATTCTGAAGTAAATAAGTATGACATTTATTCCTCTTTTTTATAATTAGTTAAATTCTATTTCTGATGAATCGCCTGCATTAAGTTTTTTAAAACTACTTTTTACTAAAGCGTTATTGCCGATTATTGAATCCTTAAGCATAGCTTTTTCAATTCTTGCGCCCGAGTTAACTATGGTATTTTTGATGATTGAATCTATGATCTCACAATTATCCGAAATTGTAGTAAATGGTCCAATAATTGAGTTTTCAACAATGGCGCTTTCTGCTATATAAACTGGATCAACAATTACAACACTATCGTATATTTTGTGAGTTCCACCATTCTTTAGTAAAAATTGATTTGTATTAAGAAGAGTTTCTGGTTTCCCGCAATCATACCAGCCTTCAACTGGAAATGTAGTAAAATATTCACCTTTGTTAATCATTATCTGCAACGCATCAGTAAGCTGGAACTCCCCTTTTGTTCTAATATCTTTGTCAAATAATTCGTTTAAAGATTCAACAAGTAATCTCGAATCTTTAATATAATACAAACCTACCAGAGCAAGCTTAGAAATTGGTTCTTTGGGTTTTTCAACTAAGCGAACGATCTGATCATCTTTGCAAATCGCCACACCAAAGCGGGAAGGATCTTCTACGCTTTTAACACCTAGAGCGCTAGTTTTACTTTGAAATACTTTAGACAGATTAACATCAAAAACTGTATCGCCAAGAATAATAAAGATCTCTTCATCATCAAATGTTTCTGACGCCACGGATATAGCGTGACCTAATCCCAGTGCAATTTCTTGAGTAACGAACTTTGCATCCAACTCAGGATATGTGTTTGTTACATATTCCACAACTTTTTCACCAAGGTAACCTATAACAAAGGTGGCTTTAAATATTTTTTCAGCAATTAGTTTTTCAATAATGTGACCGATGATGGGTTTACCACCAACATTTAATAATACTTTTGGAAGAGAATATGTATGCGGCTTTAGACGTGTACCAATACCTGCAACCGGTATTACTGCCCTCATTACTACCTTTATAATTAAATTGGTTTCAAATTTACTTAATACCGTTGCTTTAATCAAACATGGGCAAGAGATAAGTAAAATTCTTGTTTAATGTTATTAACCTTATTTCTAACTTGCGCTAAGAATAAATAGCCATGTGTACAAAACCAGTGCATATCAAGAATCGTATATCTGAATTATTTGGAATTACTTATCCAATCATTCAGGCGGGAATGGTTTGGGTTAGCGGATGGAGATTAGCTTCGGCAGTTTCTGATAATGGTGGATTGGGTTTAATTGGTGCCGGTTCAATGAAACCGTTGCTGCTTTCAGAACATATTAAAAAGTGTTTCGCCGCAACTAATAAACCGTTTGGAGTCAACATTCCACTATTAAGAGGTGATGCTGAAGATTTAATAAATACTGTAATAAATGAAAATGTTAAGATTGTATTCACATCAGCTGGTCACCCTGGTAAATATATTGATCTACTCAAAAAAAATAATATCATCGTAGTACATGTAGTCCCTACTTTAAAATATGCTTTAAAAGCTGAAAGCGTTGGATGCGACGCGGTGGTTGGTGAAGGAGTTGAGGCCGGAGGTCATAATGGCACCGATGAAATTACTACATTTTCTTTGATCCCTCAGCTCTCATCAAATTTAAAAATTCCTATTGTCGCGGCTGGTGGTATTGTTAATGGTGCCGGTATATTAGCAGCTTTATCATTAGGCGCTGAAGGAGTTCAGATTGGAACCTTGTTCGCCGCCACGGAAGAGTCATCCGCGCATATTAATTATAAAAATGCTATTATAAATTCCTCTGATACTGACTCTGTACTAATTCTCAAAAAAATTGGATTGGTACGTGCATTAAAGAACAATTTCACCACTGTTATTCAAAAAGCCGAATCCGAGAACATTAAAGCTGATGATTTGAAATTACTCCTTGGTTCTAAAAGAGAGATGCATGGTATTTTTGAGGGAGATACTATTGAGGGATTACTTGAAGCTGGTCAGGGTTCTGGCCTAATAAAAAAAATAAGCACTGTTAGGGATACTATAAATTTATTAGTTGAAGATTTCGATAATAACCTAGCAAGAATAAATGAAATGGCCAATATTAGATGAAGAATAAATATATTTCATACCGTTATGAACTTCGTTTGGAAAGCGGAGAGATAAAAAATTTTGAGTTTCTTATTGATAAGAATGATTTAAATCTGGTTGAAAAAACAGAACCCATTAAGCCTTACTGGGCTCTTCGCAAAGAATTTGGATGTGTTAATGATAAGTGCGATCTAAAACCTGATGATTATTGCCCGATAGCTCTCACTACAAATAAATTAATAAGTCACTTTCATGATATTTCTTCAACTGTTCGAGTTGCGGTAAAAGTAATCTCAAATGATAGGATATATTCTAAGGAAACATCCTTTCAGCAGGCGGTATCCAGTATTTCCGGCATACTTATGAGTACTTGTGGCTGCCCAATTCTTGGTAAACTCAAACCACTTGTTAGATTTCATCTTCCATTTTCAACTTTAGAAGAAACGGAGTTTCGTGTTTTCTCGATGTTTTTACTTGCTCAATATTTTAAGGAACGCAACGGTTTAACAGTATCAGAAAATTTCGATGAGTTAAAAGAATTATATGCTGAAATACAGGTAATTAATAGATTGTCTGCCCAAAAAATTCAAGAAATTGAGCGGAGCGACGCAACTATAAATGGTTTGGTGATACTTGATACCTTTGCTCTCTCTGTTACATTTAATTTAGATGATGACGACTTCACCCAAATGGAATCATTATTTTCTGAGTGGTTGAAACCTACCAAGAAAAGTGAATAGTTTTTCTTTTCACCCCTCACTATTATGCCATAGATATCAATTAATATTCAGAAAATTTGAAGGTCCGATACTGGTTTGGGGTTGAACTATCCCCCACAAACTTGGGTTATATTGTATTGAGGAGATTCACTTTTCTAATTAATTATAGCTATTTTAACTAAAAAGAAGGAATTCTTTATGGAATCGTATCCAGCAATTTTGACTTTACATATTATATTTGCCGGAATCTGGCTTGTAAATTTTATTTTGGATTTTCCCATAAGAAAAATGATAAAAAATACTGCCGGTAGTGTCAGTCAAAAAACTTATATATCTATATACCTTTATTTAATCAATCTGCTTGGTATGATAGGCGCAATTGGTATTTTAGTTACCGGAATTTCGCTGGTATTATTAAATCCCGGGTACAATTTTTTTCAAATGAGCGCAAATCACTGGCTTGCATCAAAACAAATATTAATGGTTATTCTTTTAATAGTTCTGGGAGCTTTCCTTATTCCCACAGCAAGAAAATTAAGATTGGGGCTTCAAGCAAATAGCGATAATTCTGATACACTCTCTGCGGGCGTTTACAGTAATCTGAAAAAACTTTTTAAACTAAATACAATCATTAACTTTATAGTGCTTATTAATTTTCTTTTTGCGATTACTCATAATTTTATAGGATAAAATGAAACAGCTTTTGCTGCTTGGTTCAACTGGTTCTATAGGTTTAAATACCCTTGAGTTGGTTAGAACATTCCCCGATAAATTTTCGATATCCGGTTTATCCGCTAATGAAAATATTGATGAACTTCATAAACAAATATTAGAGTTCAATCCTCATAAAGCCGCAGTTCGAAATGTTGAAAAAGCAAAAATATTAAGAGAAATGGTAGGCAATAAATGTGAAATTCTCTCGGGGGATCAGGGAATTTTAGAAATAACTCGCAATTCTGATTATGATGTTTTCGTCTCAGCTCTTGTTGGTTTTGCAGGTTTAACGCCTACAATTGAAGCGATAAAAAAGAAAAAACGAATTGCTTTGGCAAATAAGGAAACATTGGTTGTTGCAGGAGAAATTGTTTCTTTACTTTGTAATGAATACGATGTTGATTTACTTCCAATCGATTCTGAGCATAGCGCCATTTTTCAGTCCCTTGTTGGAGAGAATAGACGTCGAATCAATAAAATAATTTTGACCGCCTCAGGCGGACCATTTCGTGAGAAACCAATTGGTGAGTTAAATAAGGTAACTGTGAAAGAGGCACTAAATCATCCAAATTGGAAAATGGGAAATAAAATAACCATTGATTCGGCAAGTATGATGAATAAAGGTCTCGAGGTGATTGAGGCTTATTGGTTATTTAATCTTCCTAAAGAAAAAATTGAAGTGGTGATTCATCCGCAATCTATAATTCACTCAATGGTAGAATTTATTGACGGCTCCATAAAAGCACAACTTAGCACGCCCGACATGAAACTTCCCATTTTGTACGCCCTAACTTATCCAGATAGATTAAGTTATAATGGTGTAGCTACTGACTTTAAAAAAATAAATCAAATGACGTTTTTTGAGCCAGATTTTAATAAATTTAGGTGTTTAAAACTGGCATATGATGTAATTGAGATTGGCGGTACTGCTCCTTGTGTCTTGAATGCCGCTAATGAGATTGCTGTAGAAAAATTTTTAGAGGGCAAAATAAAATTTTTACAGATTCCCGAAATAATTTTACAAGCGCTTGAAAAAATAAAAATTGAAAAATCAGCATCTCTGGAAACAATTATCGAAGCAGATTTTTTAACACGAGATTATCTGAAAAGAATATTTAACTAAAAGAGAACTAAATGGACTACTTAATATATTTTATTGTCACTATAGCAATACTGGTTTTTGTTCATGAGTTCGGACATTTTGCCGCGGCAAAAATCTCTAAGATGAGGGTGGATGTATTTGCTATTGGGTTTGGTAAAAGACTCTTTGGCTTTAATAAACTAACCGGGTTCACTTTTGGAAACCTTCCTACCGATTTCGATGGACAAGGAAATACTGATTACAGATTATGTCTCCTTCCTTTTGGAGGATATGTAAAAATTACAGGCATGGTTGATGAAAGTCTTGATACAAAATCACTAGAATCTGAACCAAAACCGTATGAGTTTAGAGCCAAATCTACTATCGCTAAATTATTTGTTATTACTGCCGGTGTTGCAATGAATCTACTGCTGACATTAGTAATATTTTGGGGTATTAATTTCTTTCAAGGTAAACAGGTATTTAATACTACCACAATTCATAGAATTGAAAGCGATAGTAAAGCCGCTGAGGTTGGATTTAAGTCGGGCGATTCTATAGTTGAGATTAATGGTGTCTTTGTTAATAATTGGGATGATGTAGTAGAAAATCTTATCGCCAAAAATTTAACTACCGACGCTACGGTTACTGTTTACCGCGATAGCGCGAAAGTGAATTTGAACATTCCAAGAAAATTTATAAACGATTCGGCTCAAGAGGGTTTTTTCTTAGTTCCGTCACCATCACAACCGGTAATAATTGAGGTGGTAAAAAATTCGCCAGCAGAAGACGCCGGATTAAAACCCCGCGACATCATTCTTGAAATGAATAATGAGGTTTTAACTGATGGATTAATGATAAACAATATTATTACTTCAAATAAAACTTCTGAAATTTCTATTGTATTACTGAGAGATCTTGATACAATCAGAACGATGGTTAAACCAAGCATGGAAGGTAAAATTGGAATTTCACATTCATTAGCTTATACGGGAAACATTACATACAAGACATATGGGTTCTTAACTTCAATTACTCAAAGCTTTGCAAACGCAGCCGATTATACAGTATTAACTCTCTCTATGCTAAAGAATGTTATAACCGGAAAAATTGAATTTAAGCAAGCCTTTGGTGGACCAGTTAAAATTGCGCAGTTTGCAGCTAAAAGTGCAGACACCGGAATAATCGCTTTCTTATACTTTTTAGCTATGCTAAGTTTGAGCCTTGCTATTATTAATATACTTCCATTCCCTGTTTTAGATGGTGGACATTTTGTGATAATTTTAATTGAGGGATTGTTCAGAAGAGAATTGCCTCTAAAGGTAAAAATCGTAATTCAAAATACTGGCTTCGCTATTCTATTGTTATTAATGGCGTTTATTATTTATAATGATCTTATAAGTCTCTAATTTGCTTCGAGGCTCTTCCATTGTGAAGAGCCTTTTTTATATAGAACGGATTTAATGATGAAAAAAATCATCTCGCTATACCTCCTCTTCATATTAAATTTTCTGATCTATCCCCAATCTGAAAAAGAATATCAAATTGATGAAATAGTAATTACTTCCGGAAGAATATCGATCCCCTCCTCTGATTTAAATAGAAATTTATTCGTAATTACTAATAAAGATTTGCGTAAGCTACCTGCCACAAATATTATTGACATCTTGAAATTTATTTCATCCGTTGATTTAAGATCACGAGGAGTTGAAGGAGTTCAATCTGATATATCTATTAGAGGTGGAAATTTTGAACAAACTTTAATTATGATTGATGGAGTAAAAATTAGCGATCCACAAACTGGGCACCACAATTTAAATCTCCCCCTTTCGATTGATAACATTGATAGAATTGAAATTCTAAAGGGAGAAGGATCCCGCAGTTTTGGGGCAAACGCATTCAGCGGAGCAATTAACTTTATTACCAAAAAAGAAAAGTCTAGTACACTTTCAATATCAATTCTCGGCGGTCAAAATAATCTATTTGAAACTGCCGTTAGCGGCTCATTACCTATTTTTTTTAGCACTAACAATTTTTCATTGAGTAAAAAGAAGTCGGATGGATATAGGCACAACACGAATTTCGATATAACCAATTTCACTTTTAATCAAACTTTGTCCTTTAATAAAGCTGTTCTTAATTTGTTCACTGGCTATATAGACAAAAAATTTGATGCAAATAGTTTTTACAGTGACCGATTTCCTGATCAATGGGAACATACAAAAACCAAGATGGCGCACTTAACCTCAGAGGTTGAACTTTCTGGAATAATTATCTCTCCAAAAATTTATTGGCGCGAAAATGATGATGATTACCGACTAGATAACAATAGACCCGAATGGTATCGCAATATTCATAAGACAAATTCTTATGGTTTCGAGATTCAATCAACATTCAAAAGTATGATAGGAAAAATTAGCTTTGGTGCAGAGGTCGCCTGGGATGAGATTATCAGTTCGAATTTGGGGAATCACAAAAGGAGCAAAAGAGGTTTATTTCTCGAAAATATTTTTGAACCGCTTGAAAAAATATCAATTTCGATTGGCGGGTTTGCGTATAATTATACCAATATTGGCTGGCAGATATGGCCGGGAATTAATGCCGGCTACCAATTAAGTAATGAAGTGAGAATTTTTAGTTCTTATGGTAAAGCATTCAGAATTCCGACTTTTACAGAACTTTTCTACACAAGTCCCGCCAACATGGGAAATCCTCTTCTTATTCATGAACAAACTAATAATTTTGAAATTGGCGCCAGATATAAGAATAATTATATACAAGCAAATTTTGCTCTATTTATTAAAAATGGTAATAATATTATTGATTGGGTGAGAAGGTCTTATGATGAACCATGGAGAGTTGAAAATGTTACTGAGATTCAGACAAGAGGAATCGAGCTTTCTTTTTCATTGGACTCAAGCTATATTTTTGATTATGAGCCTATTAGAAATATTAACTTCGGTTACACGTATCTAAATTCAAATCGTAAGGCGGGAATTTATGAATCGCGTTATTTGTTAGATCATCTTAAACATCACTTTGTACTTAGCATATCTAACAAGCTACCATTCTCAGTTAATCAAAATTGGATTTTGCGGTTTGAAGAGAGAGAACACTTCAATTCAAATTTTATTATCAACACTCAATTCACAAAAAAAATAAATCATTTCGATATATATATACTTCTCTCAAACATATTCAATTCAAGCAATTTTGATCTAAGCGGAATTCCTTTACCAGGTAGGTTAATTAGCGCGGGTGTGAAATTTCACTTATCCGATAAATCAAATTAAGATTGAATGCCGGCAACAAACCGGCATTCATAAATTATGTTCATTGCTACTTTTTATCGTCCAGCTTAAACATCACTGGGATTGTAACTTCTGCTTTTACTTTCTTGCCATCTTTAATTGCCGGTAAAAATTCTGTTGCTTTTATAGCAGCAATTGCCGCTTCAGCCAATACTGGATTCCCATCATTTGCCAATGTGGCGTTAATAACTTTTCCATCTTCTCCCACAACTGCCTTTATTAATACTTTACCCTGAATTTTTTCTGCTTTTGCTGATTCAGGATAAACAACATTTTGCAGTATGGCTTTCATTCCTCCTACCGGCATTGGGTGTTCGCCTTCTTTCTCCTGAGCATAGTGTGAGGTAAAAGAAGCAACTAAAATAATTATTAGAAAAAGTATTTTGATATTTTTCATACTAACTCCTATTGTAATTTAAATACTATTGGTATTGCGACCTGTACTTTTACAGGTTTACCCTTTTGTTTGCCTGGCAAAAATTTTGTTCTTTTAACGGCATTCTCAGCGGCGCTGTCCAATGCTGTATTAGTACCTTTTAGCAATTCCGTTTTAACCACATCACCATCTTCATTTATAAATGCTTTAACAAAAACTTTACCCTGAATCCCACTTTCTTTTGCCTCTTTTGGATAAACAACATTTTTCATTAATGCTTGAATTCCTCCCACAGGCATTGGTGTTTCTTCAACAGACACAAAATAAAAATCTTCCTTTGGAGGAAGCTTTTCCTCTTTATTATTATTACAACTTGCCAAACCGATCATCAACCAAAGAAAGAATAGTTTTTTCATTATGCACCTCATAAATTTGCTTTTATTGCTGTCTGTTTTAGATTATTCGCTTCGATCTGTACAACCGGAATACTATTAAGAAGAAGTTCAACTTCTTTTTGTTTATAATTTATCTGCTCTATTGATTGATCCAATTGATGTTGATAAGTGCGAAGGTCATAATAAAACAGTATGGAAACTATAAACATTACCAGCGCAAATGAATAGGCTAAAAGCGTGGAAAACTTAAAGTCTGGCAGAGTAAATTTATGTTTAGCTGTTTTTTCATAAAGTGTATTCAAGATTTTTTTATCCAACTGATGTGGATATTCCTCGATTATTTCCTCAGATGATTTTTTCAATTCATATATAGTTTTAAAATAATCGCGCGCTTTTTCATCAACAGCTAATAACTGGAATAGCTGGGGCTCCATTGATTTATGCAGTTCCTTGTCAAAATATTGCTCAATAGTATTTTTAGTTTGCTCATTCATAATATTCACCATTCCCATTTATATCTAAATTATTTTCTTTGTGAGTCTTGATACTAATTTTACTCTTGTCTTGTGCAACCTACTTTTAACTAACTCCTCCGGAATTCCCAATAATTCAGAAATTTCCTTGTATGAATATTGTCCATATTCTTTGAGAACAAAAACTTCCTTTTGATCAAGAGGAATCTTCTCTAACTCCTCTAATACAATATTTCGTATTTCATTTAACTCTACTTGCAGTTCAACATCCTCCCCCGAGTCAATTTCTACTTCTGCAGAATCAGAAACATTGAACTTATCAACATGTACTTTTTTAGTTCTGAAGTACGAATAGATTTCATTTCTAATTGAGGTAAAAAGCCAAAACTCAACTCTTTCTTTATCCCTAATTTTATCCAAATTTTCAAATAACCGTATAAAAACATTTTGAATTAAATCCTCGCATAACATTTTATCGTACAGCATACGAATCGCATAATTGTATAATCGCTTTTTATGCTGATTATAAATCAGAGTAAATTCAATTATTTTTTGCGAATTATTCTTCAAAGTTTCTTTTTCTTTTTATAAAAGATGCTTCAACACAGAAAATGTTGCCGGTAGAAATTAATAATTTTAGAATAATTTATTGAATTGTGGCAAGAATGGTGTTTTGAACATTAAACAATTCTTCTGAATTCTGTGAGTTTGAGGAACTAGCAGTGCATTCATAGAATTTGTCCTTGAATTTGAACAGCACAACTCGAATTTTGGAATTGCCTTGACCTGTATACTCATAGGCTAAAAATTTGGTGTGATTCACCTGGAAGAACTCTTCATTCAAAAAAGATAAAGGTGCGTTTCCAACCTTTGCTTTGCGAAAAGCAAAATTTAATCGTTTTAATTCTGGCAATCCCCCAATCACTAATTGGTTGGCAGTGGAAGAATCCACATTGATTGGTATAAAACTAATAGAGGCCGAATAATCTTCTTTGATAAGCCATATTTCATTGATTCGAAATTCATTATCCTCTGCAATGAACCAACCCTTTGGAAGAATCACAGAGATTGCGCCCGATTGTGATGATACTTTACCGCTTGTGAGAGGGTAATCGGAAAAATAGAGAGAGTTAATTTTTCCCGAACATGCTGATATAATAACAATCAACCCAATCGATAAGTATTTGAAAAATTTTTTATTCATGATATTAAATATATAAAGAAATCTAATTTTGCCCGATCATAATTTCATCCGCTACCTTATTCAATTTTACATTTTCACTAATCTTGAAAATAATAGATACCCTTATGGCTTAAAACTTTTTTGAGGCTAATTCAATTATTGGTTTTATATCTATTGGTTTTATAATTTTGTTTAGGATGTAAAAGCAATATTAATTTTATTTAGATTACAATCTGTTAATTCATGAGGTATTGCCATGGATGTTGAAATACTTGCACGACTTCAGTTTGCCTTCACAATCGCATTCCATTACATATATCCGCCATTAAGTATTGGACTAGGAGTTTTGCTCGTAGTTATGGAAGCGATGTATCTCAAAACAAAAAACAAACTTTACGAAAATATGACAAGGTTTTGGGTTAAAGTTTTTGCGTTAACCTTTGCGATTGGTGTAGCAACCGGTATTGTTATGGAATTTGAATTTGGTACAAATTGGTCAACCTATTCTCGTTTTGTTGGCGATGTGTTTGGAAGCGCGTTAGCCGCAGAGGGAATATTTGCCTTTTTTCTCGAATCTGGTTTCTTAGCAATATTAGTTTTCGGATGGAATAAAGTATCCCCAAAAGTTCACTTCTTTTCAACTATAATGGTCTCACTTGGATCAATGATGAGTGCTGTATGGATTGTTATTGCAAATTCTTGGCAGCAAACCCCTGCTGGATTTCATATTGTGGGAGAAGGAATAAACGCCAGAGCTGAAATAACAGATTTCTGGGAAATGGTTTTTAATCCTTCATCAATGGAAAGATTAGCGCATGTACTATCCGGGGCATGGCTTGCGGGTGCCTTTTTAGTTTTAAGTGTGAGCGCTTATTACATTCTTAAAAACAAGCATATTGAATTCGCGAAATCTTCATTCAAAATTGCCGCTGGATTAGCATTATTTGCCTCCCTCTTTCAATTATATACGGGACATCAAAGCGCAGTTGGTATAAGCAAGACTCAACCGGCAAAACTTGCGGCGTTTGAAGCTCACTTCGATTCATCAGCCGCAGGTGATTTATATTTATTCGGATGGGTAAATGAAGAACAGCAGGAAGTAAAATTTGG
Source organism: Melioribacteraceae bacterium (assembly GCA_019638015.1). Lineage (NCBI taxonomy): Bacteria > Pseudomonadati > Ignavibacteriota > Ignavibacteria > Ignavibacteriales > Melioribacteraceae > Melioribacteraceae bacterium. The sequence goes on from JAHBUP010000001.1 coordinate 3,735,847, forward strand.
CGCTAGAATTCCCGGAATGTTGAGTTATCTTGTTTATGGCGATTCAAAAAAACCTATTACCGGATTAAATTCTTTTAAACCGGAGGACAGACCTCCTGTTAATATAGTATTTCAAAGTTATCATGTGATGGTTGCTATTGGATTTATGTTAATCGCCCTCGGGATAATAGCCGTATTTTCGTGGCGCTCTGATAAAATGTTTAGTAAGAAATGGTTGATGAGAATTTTTATTTTCGCAGTTCTGGGACCTCAAATCGCAAATCAACTTGGATGGATTTCGGCCGAAGTGGGCAGACAACCATGGATAGTATATGGTTTATTGAGAACATCTGAAGGGCTTTCAAAAGTAGTATCAGCCGAACAAATCATGTTCTCATTAATATTATTCATGATTATATATTCTCTTCTTTTTGTGTTGTTCATATATCTTCTTAACGAAAAAATTAAACATGGCCCCGAGCATACAGAATTAATTAGTTCGGAATACCAAAATCAAAAATCAATACTGAAATAATTTTTAATTAAGGAAGATGTTTTATGGAATTCACATTCGACTTAAATACAATTTGGTTCATTCTAATTGGTGTGTTGCTCACGGGATACGCAATACTGGATGGATTTGATCTTGGTGTTGGAGCGCTTCACCTTTTAGTAAAAGATGATACTGAACGAAGGATTATGTTAAATTCAATTGGCCCTGTTTGGGATGGCAATGAAGTTTGGCTTGTAACTGGAGGGGGAGCTTTGTTTGCGGCGTTTCCTCATGTATACGCAACGGTGTTCTCCGGTTTTTATACTGCCTTTATGCTTCTATTATTTGGTTTGATTTTTAGAGCGGTTGCAATTGAATTTAGAAGTAAAGAAAAGATGAAATGGTGGCGGAATATGTGGGATACCGCATTCTGTGTATCAAGTATCTTAATTGCGTTTTTAATGGGAGTCGCGCTAGGAAATTTAATTGCGGGGATTCCGTTAGATGCGGAAAAGGAATTCGCCGGTAGCTTTTTAAGTTTGATCAATCCTTATACAATAATGGTTGGTATTACAACTGTCGCACTGTTTATGATGCATGGTTCAATATATGCGGTAATGAAAACCGAAGGTTCTCTTCAATCAAAAATTAGAGGATGGGTTAATAATACTATTATATTTTTTGTAATATGTTATGTAACCACAACAATGTACACTTTAATTTATTATCCCCACATGGTTCAGCATTTTAAAGAGCAGCCTTTGTTTTTTGTAGTTGCGATTTTAAATATGCTGGCAATAGCAAATATTCCGAGAGAAATATTTCACAAAAGAGATTTTTTAGCTTTTCTCTCTTCATGCGCAAGTATTGCCGCATTACTAATTTTATTTGCAATTGGCTTATTCCCCAACATTGTGCTTTCAAATCCCAATCCAGAATTTTCTCTAAATATTTATAACGCGGCTTCATCCCAAAAAACACTAAACATTATGCTTATTGTTGCGGCAATCGGCGTTCCTTTTGTACTGGCCTACACAATAAGTATTTATTGGGTATTTAGGGGAAAGGTAAAATTAGATAATATGAGTTATTGATTATTGCAGATAATTGGAGACTAAAGATGCTGAACGAGACACCTTCACAACAAAATATAGTTATAGCTTATGAACGTATTAAAAATCAGATTCACCATACCCCAATATTAGCATCAACATCATTAAATAAAATATTTGGGTGTAAATTATTCTTTAAGTGTGAAAATTTTCAGAAAGTCGGCGCATTTAAATTTAGAGGCGCAAGCAATGCTCTTCTTTCAATTGATAATGAGATGCTCAAAAACGGAGTAGCGACACACTCATCGGGCAACCACGCGGCGGCATTGGCACTTGCGGCAAAAATGAAAAACGTTCCCGCATATATTGTTATGCCGAGAACCGCTCCTCAAATTAAAAAAGATGCAGTCGCGGGGTACGGGGCAAAAATTATATTGTGCGAACCTACTCTACAAGCTCGAGAATCGACACTCGCTAAAATTGTTGAAGAAACCGGGGCTACTTTTATTCATCCTTATGATGATTATTCCGTTATTGCCGGACAAGCCACTTGCGCTTATGAAATTTTTGGAGAGCAGCATGATTTAGACTACTTGATTGCTCCAACCGGCGGAGGTGGTTTATTGAGCGGGACCTGCTTGAGTGCTAAATATTTTTCCCCTAAAACAAAAGTCATTGGTGCTGAACCAAAGGGCGCGGATGACGCATTTCGTTCCATTCGTGACGGAATTATCTATCCCAGTATTAATCCCAAAACTATATGCGACGGACTTTTAACTCAGCTAAGCGAGAGAACATTTGCAATTATAAATGAAAATGTAGATAAAATTATAACAGTGACAGAAGAGTCAATTATTTCATCAATGAAAATGATTTGGGAAAGAATGAAAATTATAATTGAACCATCCTGCGCGGTAACATTGGCAGTTGTGATGGAAAATCAAGAATTATTTAAAGATGCAAAAATTGGCTTAATACTTACAGGGGGCAATGTTGATTTGAACAAGTTGCCCTGGAATATTTAATTACATTGCTTGGTAAGTTTTTTATCCTTGCAATCTTCTTTGTTGACTTAGTTTACTAGTTATTGAAGATGATTCAGAATCAATTCTGAAATGGCTTATTAAGTTCATTAAATTGTTAGTAAGATTATTTAAATCCTCCGCTGCACGGGCTATCTGTTGAATTCCAGCGGCACTTTCTGACGTAACATTATTAATACTTTCAATATTTTTACTTATCTCCTCGGCTGTGGCATTCTGTTCTTCGCTAGCCGCAGAAACTTGTACAACAAGATCTGTTAACTTATCTGAGTTTTCTACAATTTCGTTTAGTACATCTCCGGCTTTATGCGCGTGTTTCTTTCCCTCTTCAACTTCTGATTTCCCAATTTTCATTGAATTTACAGCTTCGTTTGTCTCACTTTGTATCTGTACAATCATACTGGAAATTTCTTTTGTTGCCTTGGAGGTTCGTTCAGCCAGTTTTCTCACTTCATCGGCTACAACCGCAAACCCTCTTCCCTGTTCACCGGCTCTTGCGGCTTCAATAGCCGCGTTAAGCGCCAATAAATTTGTTTGATCAGCGATTTCTTCAATGACCTCAACTATTTCACCAATTTTTTCACTGTTCTTTCCAAGAGTAAAAACAACATCGGCGCTTTTATTAACTACCAGATCAATTTTGTTCATACCAACGATGGTTTCGCTCACAATATGTCCCCCTGTTCTCGCTTTCTCATGTGCGTCTTTTGCTGTCTCTGCGGCTTGGTTTGTGTTCTTTGTTGTTTCAAATATGGTTCTTGTCATTTCATCAATCGAGCGAACTATTTCATTAGTTTGTGCGGCTTGCTCCTGAGCCCCCGCTGCCATTTCTTCCGCTGATGATGATATTTGTGAACTGGCGCTTGCTGTAGCTTCAATTGCCTCTGAGATTTTTTCAATCAGTTCTCTTGTATTCGTTACAGCTAAATTAAATCCGTTAAAAAGTTTTCCAATCTCATCATCCTCTTTTTCTGCTTTAACAAATGCATTTAAATCTCCCTTAGCAAATTTATTCATCTCCAATAAAATGACGTTTGTATTTCTTTCAAGATATTCATGTTCATCACTTGCTTGTTGGTGAGCAATTTTAGCCTCTTCTGCCGATCTTTCCGCGATTATTGTTTTTTCTTTTATATTTTCTCGGTCAAGACTAATGCTCTTTGCCATGTTATTGAAGGTTGCACCTAAATTTCCAATTTCATCATTGGATTTAACATTAACTCTTACGGAAAAATCACCTCCCGCCAATTTTTCTGCCGCGCTGTTCAATTCCCGGATTGGAGCGCCAATTTTATTGCTAATAAACACTGAGAAGAATAGCACAATAGCTACCAATAAGCTTGAGCTAATATACATTTGATTTAATGAGTCATCACTCATCGTAATCAACTCAGTGGAAGCTAAAGAATAATTTTGTTTTTCTTTTTCTACTAATTTTGCTGTTATCTCCGAAAGTTCTTCGGTCAATTTATCAAACTTATCCATCACCATATTTCCGGCTTCAACGCTAATCAAATACTCAGCGAACATCTCTTCGCCAGTTAATTTATATCTATTGGATAGAGCAGTAATACTTTTCATTGTGTTTACTAATTCAATATCATCGCTAAAATCTTCTCCCAGTTTTATTATAATATTTTTTGTTTCATCATATATTGCAATTGCTTCTTCATCAATTACTTTTCTCTCTTTTGTGAGCGCCGCATCAGTAAATATTTCTCCAAGGTGCATTATGTGGAATGCCAAATTCTGCACCAGCATCATTTTTTCATTTTGTTTTGAGATTATTGTTACATCTGATTTATATTCCACCAGCACACCTCTTAACAAAAATAGTGCTATAGAAATAAGAAATAATATTATTGCAAATCCCCCGAAAATTTTTCTACCAACCGTAAGTTTCATTAATGTGCCATTTATTAAAAGTTTATTAGTAATCTTGAGCCAACAACAACGCAGTTATTTGTGCTTGGGCAATAAGATGGGTTAATTATGTACTGAATATCGGGCTGTAACTTCATCCATGGTGTAATACCAAACAGATAAGTTGCCTCGATGTTTAATTCAAAAGGTTTTATGTCATCGCCTTCAGTATTAAAAATAAAATTTCTGTATGAATCGGAATTACGTGAGAATGCGAACGCAATGCCAAATTCATTGTCCTTACCAACCAAGTTGAATCCTCGAAAATATAATCCTGAACCCGCATAAAAAGTAACTGGATTCACATTCTTATTTGCATATCCTATTCTTCCAAAAAGCATCATATCCTCTCCTGTAGAAGAAGAGAAAAGATTCCTTTCTGCCGTTATATAAATTCCAAAGTTGTTCTGCGGGTTACTTAATTCTATTTCACCGCTTGACCAAAAGTTATTATTTAGTGATTTAGTTGAATACCTCCATGCACCTATTCCTAATTTATAATTAAGTTTTTCATCAATTGAATTAACAAAACCAAATTCCATGGCGGTAAGTAATCCATCACGTTTGTTGAAAATAATATGCGTGCCATAAGGATTATCGGCGTGACCGGGTACGCCATCCATAATTGCCGATAAAAGATAGAATGATTGGTTCTGGTATTTCAATCTTAGGGAGGCTGACGTTGTTGGGAATATTGATGGTCCATTTACTCCGCTCTTTGAAATGTCATCACCAATACCATGAGAGGGATTTATAAATAGAGCTGAGCTCTCTCTATTATCAAATTCAGAATTATAATCGTACAGTCCTGCCGCAACTGAGAATTTATTATCAAAGAATGATTGTTCAAAAAGTAGTTGATATAGCTTCCAGGTAGGTGTAGTTTCAATATTACTAAGTCCCATAGATGAACCAACTAGTTCATTGGGAGATCCGCCGCTGTTTCCAAGAAATTGTGTAACTAAACTAGCACTCGATAATCCTACAAATTTTTCAAGATCGAATGATAGTATTATATCAGTATTATCGAGAAAGACCGAGCCACTTCTTGTCCCGCCTCGCAAATTACTAAGGAAATCTGCTTTGTAACCTACAACTAAATCAATACCGTAATCGATTAATTGATTTCTATAACCGTTCCATTGACCGGTCAGAAATTCCCACTCATAGAAGGATAAACTTTTCGCTTCATCTTTCTCCTCTCCCGATGTCGCGTAAAAAGCTTTATCCGTTAATAATGAAGAAGATGAAAATTGAGCTAAAATTATTGTGGTATCAACTTGCGAATAGTTGGTTTCAACTGCTAAAAGCAGTATGAGGCTGAAGATAAATCTATAGCGGTGCATAGTCCTTTCATATTTTTGGACTATTATCGCTACAAAAGTGAATTAGTTAACAGTTTTCAAATGAAGAATAAAAATAAATATGTATTTAATTTCAAAGCATTTAATTACAAAATAGGGGGATTTAATTTAGTGTTGGGTGGATGAAAAATGCGGTATAAAAAAGCCGGGTTTAACCCCGGCCTTCTAATTCAATTACTTACCAAATTCCTTTCCGTGAATTTCTTCGATCTGTTTCATAATTACATCAATCTTTTCAATCTTCTCTTTCAATTCAATTTTATCCGGCTTCAGCTCAAATGCTTTTTGCAGACTTTGTTTTGCCTTGGCGTAATTTTTTTCTTTAAGAAAATTTTCCCCTTTTTGGAAATTATCATTAAAAGCTTCTTCAATTTCAACGGGGAGTTTTTTCATCCTAATTTGATCACCTTCAGTTTCAACGAGAGCCCGTTTAAATTCGGTTGGATAACCAACATTAACCGGCTGGAAATATTCGTTTTTAACAACGCCATCCATGTATTTTAAAATTAAAAACTCACCTAATTTTTTCCATCTCGAAACTGTATTTGTGGCAGATTCTATTGAGTAATTATTGAGGAATTCAATTGCATCTCTTTTAGAAATTTTTGCGAGCGCCAATGCTTTAGCTTCAATTTCCTGCTGCTGAGATAGATATGTTCCCTCTAACTCATATTGTACGTTTTTAACATCGTCAATCATTAAACTATACTTAGGATAAACTGAATTAGCAACAAAGTTAAACACCCAGAATGCTGAATCCCAGGTAAAATGAGCTAATGAACCAAGTCCCTTTTGAAAATTATATGGAATTTTTGTGATTGAAGAATATATAGGAGTATAGACAGTCATTCTTGTATCATCAACTCCAAACCACAATAAACCGCCAACTTCATTCGGCATCCATGAACGTGATTGTGTGATAAATGAAAATCCGGTTTGAGGTGTAGAGATAGGGCGCTCATTAAAATATCTTTCTCCTTCAAACTCCCATGTTAATGGTCGCCAGCGGTATGGCATACTGTAAGGACCGGCGGCAAGTCCTTTAGACATATCCAATTCTGTTCCTTCATATTGATCACGCATTAAACTCATAACATCATCAACGCCAAGTTTATTATCGGGCTTAATAAATAGAGGCATTCTCTCCATACTCTCACCTTTAATGTAGGAGAGATATTTATCCATTGTAGAATTACATCTTCTGAACATCGACCAAACACGAGCGTCGCAAAAACGAACCGCGCCAAAATCTAAAGGAGCAAATGCGGCCGAAAAATTAAATTCGGAATCTTTACCAGTGAAGTAACCTTTTTCACGTGCAAACGAAATTATATCTTTTGAATAGAGACAATTTTCGGGATCATTCAATGGAAATGTTGTAATTCGTGAGGCATTTGCATGACCAGCGATATATCCTTCGGGAATTCTAATTGCTACCCAATTTGCTCCTTTAACTCCGGGACCTTTACCAATCATTTCCATCATCCAAACTTCATTTGCGTCTGCAATAGAGAATGATTCGCCCGAACTGTAATATCCATATTCTTCAACAAGCTCACTCATTATTTTAATTGCTTCGCGCGCTGTTTTAGCACGTTGAAGCGTAATATATATTAAACTTCCATAATCAATTATTCCTTGAGGGTTTTCCAGCTCACTTCTTCCGCCAAATGTAGTTTCGGCAATAACAAGTTGATGCTCATTCATATTTCCAACAACGTTATAAGTCTGGCGGGCTTGTAATATTTTCCCTAAAAATTTTCCGGTATCCCATTCATAAACTTCGAGCATAGCTCCAGCGGGGTATCTTGCTGCGGCGTAATGATATAATTCTCCATAGAGATTGTAAGAATCCGCAGTGTAGGTTATCATTGTGGAGCCATCTTTTGAAGCTCCTTTAGTTACCAATAAGTTAGTGCAAGCAATACTTTGATTAGCCGCATATGATGCGAGTATCAGAATTATGATTAAGAATTTCTTCATACAATTTTCCATTATTTAATGAATTATGGCGTTAAAAATAATATAGAGATATGTACTAAAAAAGGAATTTCGGATAGAAGCTGTCCTAAATTTCTTAAATAATAAGTATGGTAAAATCTAAGAATGGTTAAAAATGTTGAAGTTGAGGACTATTCCCCTTTTTCCGTTTCTCTGAGAATATCATATTTCTTTTGACGGGCTTTCCACCTTTCCATAGCGAATTTCTGCATATCTTCAATTTGATCTTTTTCGTCCACAATTTCAAAACCAAGCAGAGTTTCAATTATATCCTCTAATGTCGCAATTCCATCCATGCCCCCATATTCATCAGAAATTAGGGCTATATGTTCTTTCTTATTTAGGAGCTCCTCCCAAACATTAAATAAAGGAGTAAATTCAGGCAGCGCTACAATATTCCTTTTTATGTCTTTTAATTTTAGATTAAACTGATCTTCTGCCAGCTTTTCAAAAACTGTTTCTCTAAAAACGTAACCGGTAATGTTATCACGATTATTATGATAAATCGGAATTCGAGAAAAATGTAGAAAGTCTTTATTCTTAAGAAAATTTTCAAGAGTCATCTCTTCATCGGCAACAACAACTACTACTCTCGGAGTCATAATCTCAGATACTTTAATTCCCTTTAATCTAATCAAGTTCTGTATGATTTTATTTTCCTTATCGCCAAATACTCCCTCTTCGGTTCCAATATTTGCTAGGGCCGAAATTTCCTCTCTGCTAGTTGTTAGTTCCGTTTCATTTTTTGATAATAACTTCGTCAAAAATGCTGAAGCCAACACTAAAGGATAGGTAATAAAAATCATCATCTTAATAATTAAAGCTGATGGCACAAGCAACTTTTTATAATAAATAGCACCTATTGTTTTGGGAATAATCTCGGTTAAAACTAAAATTAAAATTGTTAGTATTGCAGACACCAATCCAAAATAAGCTTCTCCAAACACAATGGTTGCTTGAGCGCCAACTCCGGCGGCACCAACAGTGTGGGCAATTGTGTTCAAAGAAAGAATAGCCGATAAGGGTTTATCAATATCTTCCTTAAGATTAATGAAATCGCGAGCCGCTGTAATTCCCTGATCAGATTTTGCTTTTAAATAGGAATATGGGGATGAAAGCAGTACAGCTTCCATCACAGAACAAATAAAAGAAGTGATTAACGCTAAGAATAGATATGTAAAAAGTAAAGTCATGTTTCAAATGTAATTAATTATTTAACGATAATATCTAATTATAAATAAAAAATGGTATCTGCCTTTGTAGGCATTCAACTTCAATCGGAGTATTTCCAATTAATTGTCCATCCGGTGTTAGTATTTTAGTTGGGGATGTCTCCACTTTAATCTTTTTTGCTTTGAAGGTTTCAACCTCTTCCATGCTGAGGTGCGAAGCATCAAATATTTTAGGAAGGCATTGAAGAAGTCTTAATCTCCCCATTTTATTCATTAATGTAATGTCGAGGAAACCATCATCAATTACGGCGTTGGGAGCCATAATAAAATCTTTTCCTGTATAACGAGTATTAGATATCTCCACAAATATGTTATCTCTCTCTATCAACTTGCCATCAATTTCTATTCTTAACGGAAACGATTTTAGTGATATTGTTCGATATAGAACCCCAAGTATATATGATAAATGTCCAAATGCTCTTAACTTAAATGCTGTTGCCGCCACATCGGTAACAAAACCAAGTCCTAGTATATTTATAAAATAAAACGATTTTTCTGGAGTTTTACAAAATCCAATATCAACTAATTTAGTTTTGTTTTTAAGTATTGAATCGGCAGACTTTTCTATTTCCCCGGCTTCTAAACCAATATCCCGGGCAAAAGCATTTCCTCTACCAACAGGGAAAACTGAGACCGGAATTTTTAGTTCAGAATTATTTTCCATATAACCATTTATTGTTTCAAAGAGAGTTCCATCCCCCCCACATACAGAAATCGCATCATACTTTTCGAACGATAAATTCTTAATAATATCAACAGCTTCGCCCGCATAATTAGTAGAAACAAAATCAAAATCAATCTTTCTCTTTTTAAGTTCCTCTTTAATTCTGAACATCTGTTTATTTGCATTTCCCCCATCGGCAACAGGGTTTACGAGTAAAAATACTTTCAAATAAGTCTCACAATTTTTGCACATTCAATATATGAAATAGAAGTTAAATACTTTTTTGTTTTGAAAGGACTTCAATAATACCTTTACAAAATTGAGGCAGATCATCCGGCTTTCTACTCGAGACCATGTTCCGGTCAATAACCAATGGCTCATCAACCCATATTGCACCCGCATTTTCAATATCATCTTTTATTCCGGGAGTGGATGTGCATTTATATCCTCTCATAATTTTTGCAGATATTGTTATCCAGCCGGCATGACAAATATGCGCTACCAATTTTTTGTTAGTGTTAAATTGTTTTGTTAATTCAAGAACTTTGGCAACCCGCCGCAATTTATCGGGTGCAAATCCCCCCGGAATTACAAGTCCGTCAAAATCTTTTTCATCAATAGAATCATAGGAAGCGTCCGACTTGCACGGATATCCATTCTTCCCCTCGTAGACTTTCCCTGCTTCGGGTCCCGCAACTACTACCTCGGCGCCCTCTTCAATTAATCTTAGTTTAGGATACCATAATTCGAGATCCTCATAAACATGATCAACAAACATTAGTACTCTTTTCCCGGTTAAAGATTCCATAACCTCACCTCAATCTTATTAATAAACGATTATATATAAACTTACTTTTAGTTACAATGATTGTAGTAAAATGGTTCATTTTCAAATTAACTCATGTTCTCCATTTTTACATGTGCAAAGGGAATCTCAATTAGTTATTTTCGCTCAACCTAAAATGGAATAAATGAACAAATTCTTACTCATAATATTCGTTTTTGCTAGCTCGACAGTCATTTCCCAGCAAGGCGGTTTTACAATTACCCGCTTAAAATATAATGGAGGGGGTGATTGGTACAATGATCCTTCTGCGGAAGTAAATTTACTTAAGTTTGTTGAGTTGTCTACAGGAATTAAAACCAATCCGGTTTATAATTTTGTTGACCTGTCTACCGGCAACATATTTGCGCATCCTTTTTTATTTATGACCGGTCATGGTAACGTAGTTTTTTCTGAATCGGATGCAAAAAAATTACGAACATATTTAGTGAATGGCGGGTTTTTATATGTTGATGATGATTATGGATTAGATAAGGCATTTCGAAGAGAAATTAAAAAAGTTTTTCCAAATGATGAATTAGTCGAGATTCCATTTAATTATGGGCTTTATAATTGTCTCTTTGATTTCCGGAATGGTCCTCCAAAAACTCACGAGCATGATAATAAACCGGCACAAGGTTTTGGTATCTTTATAAATGGTAGATTGTGTTTATACTTTACCTATGAGAGCAATCCGAGCGATGGATGGGCTGATCCTACTGTACATAATAATCCGCCAGAAAAAAGAAATGAAGCACTCCAATTTGGAGCAAATATCATAGTGTGGGCGTTATCAAATTAAATTCATGAATAATCAATTTGAACATATAATAAATAAAATTGAGTCGGTTCTGAGGACTCGAATGAAATTAGAATTTTACAAGATGATTGTGCTAGCAATCGGATTTTTAGTATTCTACTTTTTATTATTCTCCATCGTCGAATCATTTTTTTATTTTTCAGCATCCATCAGAACAATTTTACTTTTTACCGGAATTACATTAACACTTCTAGTTTTTTTAGTTGGAATATTTTATGTAATAATGAGGCAAAAAAAAATTCCATCGGATAAGTCACATTTTATAATTGCCGATGAGGTGGGAATAAATTACCCCGAAATAAAAGATGAACTGGTAAACTCACTTCAACTTTATATTAACAATTCAGGTTATTATTCAGATTCATTGATAAAAGCCGCATTTGATAGAGTCTATAAACTTTGCAAAGATAAAGACTTTACGAAAGTTGTAGATTATAAAGGATTTCATTTTTATCTGCGTAAATATTTTTCATTCGTCGCTATTTCCTCATTGGTTTTATTGGCTGTTCCGGCTATCAATAATGCCTTTATTAGAGTGCTTCACTTTAATACTGAATTTGAGGCTCCTGGTATTACATTTGAAATTATTCCAGGCAACTCAGAAATTTCAAAGGGTTCAACTATTACCATAAAAATTAGAGTTAGAGGAGGTAATCCCGAATTCATCCAGTTGTATAAAAGAAACCAGGATCAGCCGGAGTATTCAGCTAAACAGGTAAAGAGAGATTCACTCAATAATTTTAACATCGTTGAAACCGGAGTCACTCAATCATTTTCTTACTATGCTGCAACTAGTAATTACAAAAGCGAAATTTTTCAGATTTCTGTGATAAGCAATCCGGTAATTCAAAAACTGGATTTATCTGTAACTCCTCCACGCTATTCTAATTTAGCTGCATTTGTACAGAGTGATAATGGAAATCTTAGTGTACTTAAAGGTTCAGCAATAAAAATTAATTTGGAGTCATCCAGGAATATAAGTGAAGCAAAGATCGTTTTTTCGGATAGTGCTTCAAAGCCATTAAATGTAGTACTCAATAAAGCGGAGGGTATAATAACCGCATCAAAAAATGATAACTACAGAATTTTGATAAAAGATAAAAAGGGAATAGCGAACTTAAATCCTATTGAGTATGAACTCTCAATTATTTCGGACGAGTTTCCGAAGATAGAGATTGTTGCCCCACAAGATGAAACAACCAGCGGTAATATTAATATTCTACCGGTCATAGCAAAAATTAAGGATGACTATGGATTCTCAAAGTTGATCTTTAACTACCGACTTGAATCTTCAAATTATAGATCACCCGATCAAAACTATACTAGCACACCATTGAATTTGAAGAATCAAGTTAAGGAAGATGATATTTATTTCAATTGGGATTTGGGCGGGCTCTATTTAGCTGAGGGAGAAACTGTCAGCTTTTTCTTAGAAATATTCGACAATGATCTTATAAGCGGGCCTAAATCTTCCAAATCACAATTAAGATTTTTAACTGTTCCTTCATTAAAAGACATGTTTGCAGCGGCGGATGAAAGTCAAGACAATTTACAAAGAGACCTGGAAAACACTTTACGTGAGACCGAAAAGTTATCGAAAGAACTTCAAAAGATTAGTGATGAGTTAAAACAGGATTCAAAAGAGCTTAGCTGGCAGGAAAAAGAGAAACTCGAATCCGGCGTAAAAAAGATTGAAGAGCTGTTAGAAAAGACAAATAATGCCGCCGAAAAACTAGAATCATTAAAAAAGGATTTGATGAATAATAATTTACTGAGTAATGAAACTTTAGAAAAATATAACGAATTGCAAAAATTATTAGAGGATTTGAATAGTGAAGAACTCCAAGCCGCACTAAAAAAAATGCAGGATGCCTTACAAAGTGTATCAAGGCAAAATGCCCAAATGTCATTGGAGGATCTAAAGGCAAATGAGGAAATGATCAAAAAAAGTATTGAAAGAACACTAAATCTTTTAAAGAGAATTCAAATTGAACAAAAAATAGATGAGCTTGTTTTGCGCGCTAATGACCTTACAGAAAAGCTTAATGAGCAGGCAGAAAACATAAAGAAAAATGGATTGAATGATAAGTCAGCCGGAAAATCACTTGAGCAAAAGCAGGAATCAATATCTGATAATATTAAAGAATCAGAAGAAATAGTTAAAAAGCTTGATGAGATGATGAAATCGATGCAAGATATGCCGAAAGAACTTATGTCTGAATTGAGCCAAAAACTTTCAGAACAGAAGAATCAGCAATTATCATCCGATGTAAAAAGCGCATTAAAACAGTCGGACAAACAGACTTCAATGGATAAGCTTGAGTCATTGCAGAACAACATGATGCAATTCAGTGATCAGCTTCAGAGTATTCAAAAAGCTATGCAACAAATGAATCAAACTAAAACATTTTTAGAGATGGCAAAATCTCTCAATAGTTTGATTGAATTATCTAAAGATGAAGAATCACTAAAAAATTTAACAAGCGAAATGAGTTCAACATCGTCGAAGTTATCTCAGTTGGCAAGTGAGCAAAGTTTAATTCAGGATAATTTACGTAGAGTTGCGCAAAGTATGAGCGAAACTGCTCAAAAAACTTTTGCTATTACTCCAGAGATGGGAAAAGCAATTGGGAATGCTCACAATTCGATGGATATGGCAATTACTCATCTAATTAATCAAAACACACAAGCCTCCGCTGTTGAGCAAACAAATGCCATGAAATACATTAATGAAGCAGCTTCTTTATTAAAGGGCTCGATGCAGCAAATGATGAGTGGAGGACAGGGGGGTGGAATGATGTCATTGTTCCAACAGTTACAAAAATTATCGCAGCAGCAAATGAGTTTAAATCAATTAACCCAGATGATGAATCAAGGCGCTTTATCTCCTGAGATGGCGCAGCAAATGCAAAGACTATCTCAACAGCAGGAAATGATTCGTAAATCGCTTGAACAATTAAACAGAGAAGCTAAAGAGGCCGGGCAGTCAAAACGACTTGCCTCAAATCTGGAAAAAATACTTGAGGAAATGAAGGAAGTAGTTACCGATTTATCATCAAACAATGTTAATGATGATATTGTAAAACAGCAGGATAAAATATTATCACGGCTTCTCGATGCTCAAAAATCAATTAGCGAAAGGGATTTTGAAGATAACCGAACTTCGAACACCGGAGAAAATATTAAAAGAAACTCCCCTACATCAACAATTAATTCGAAGGCAAACTTAGAATTATTGCGTGATCAACTATTGAACGCGATTAGAGAAGGTTACAAAAAAGATTACGAGGATATAATCAGGAAATATTTTGATTCCTTAATAGAGGAAAATGTAAAATAATTTAGTTGTGTGCCGAGTTAGAGCTGATAGAAATTTTTATAACCCAATCATACTATTATTTTTATCTATTGATACTATACTGAACATCTAACCCGGGACGTTTGTTTGGTCTAGGAAAATTAGAATTAAAGCTGGATTTGATTGAGTTTCATAATGACAATTATGAAGTAGATTTTTGTTTTGATGAAAATTCAATGATTCTTTTGGGGCACTCACCGCCACATAATGAACCTATTGTAGCGCGAGGACCATTTGTGATGAATACCGAGGAAGAAATAGCTGAGACTTATAATGATTATTGTTACGCAAAATTGGGTGATTGGGATCAATAATTATATCTTGTTAATCTATCCTGTTTTTTTATCGATTACGAAATATTATTCTATAAACTCTTTATTATATCAAATAAATTTCGATAATTAGGCATACCATTTAAAATAATTGTTAATGATCATAAAATTAATAACTGCATACATCCTAATTCTTCTCTACTGGGGACAATCCTTAGCTCAGCCACAAATATTAAAGCAACTTCGCAACCATCTTCCTGAGGAATCCTATGTCATAAAATCATGGAATTCAAATAATGGACTACCACAAAACAGTATTAATAAAATCGCTCAGGATAAAAACGGAATTATCTGGTTAGCAACTTATGGTGGCCTTGTAAGGTTTGATGGCGCAAATTTCAAAACCTTTTCGGTTAAAAATTATCCCGATTTATCATCCGATAGAATTTATTCTCTTTTTATTGACAGCAAGAATAATCTGTGGCTTTGTACTGAAAATGGTAAAATTATAATCTATGATGGAAGGAAGTTTACCGATTTTTCATCAAAATATGATTACAATTTTATTCTAACAAAAGACATTATTGAGGATTCAGAAGGAAGCCTATATCTTAAAACAAGCACTTCTCTACTCTACTATTCAAAAGGAAAACTAGAGCCCGTAAAGGTATTTAACACGGATGGCCAACCGTTAGATATATTCTACGATTCCTCGCCATATTTAGTAAACGAT
Source organism: Melioribacteraceae bacterium (assembly GCA_019638015.1). Classification (NCBI taxonomy): domain Bacteria; kingdom Pseudomonadati; phylum Ignavibacteriota; class Ignavibacteria; order Ignavibacteriales; family Melioribacteraceae; species Melioribacteraceae bacterium. The sequence goes on from JAHBUP010000001.1 coordinate 3,751,604, forward strand.
ACACTTTTGGTTTCAGGCCCAGGCACATTCTCCCTTGTTCATAAGGGAAAGTGGATTAAAAGTGTTTCCGTAAAAATTAAAATTGCAGGGAATGCCTCTCCAATTTTTACACCATCTGGATTTTGGTTTCATAATGATTTTAGGATTTACCATTCTAGAACATTCGATGGGATTCCAAATGCAAAGCCACTATTTAACGATGTGACATCATTAAACTTCAGTTACATTAATAATAACCTGCACGCAATTACATTAAATAAAGGAATCATAAAAATAAATGGGAATTTTACCTATCAAACTCTTTTTAATCTGAAAAATGTTACTCTCACTTTTTGGTCAAGTTTATTAATTGATCAAGAGGGTAATTATTTAGTTGGAACTCAATTAGACGGTTTGATATATGCAAAAAAGAAATTCTTATTTACACTCGATAAATCTTACGGATTACAAAGCTCCAATACATACGCGATTTTTAGAAGCTCAACAAATGATATTTGGATTGGGCAAAATCCCGGTTTAAATAAAATATCAAATGGAAAACTAATTACTTATGGTAGTGATAAATCTGTTCTTCCTTATGTTTGGGGACTTACCGAGGATAAGAATAAGAACATATGGATGAGCACAAATGCTCATGGGTTATACAAAATAGACCCAAAAGAAAACATTGAGAATTTATCACTAAAGAATCCTGAAATTGGTAATATCTTTTTTTCAGCATATACAGATAAAAAAGGTCGGCTATGGTTTGGGACCATCGGAAAAATCCTCCGTTTTGAAAATGAGAAATTCCATCAATACTCTCCTTTAAATCTGTGCGATAATATTTACCGGAATATACTTGAGGATGAAAAAGGTATATTATGGTTCGCCTCCGATTTTGGCTTAGTAAAATATGAAAATGATTCATTCACAATTCTAGACTCGGTTGATGCAAAATTTTCCCGCTCACTTTATATCGACAAAAATAATCGGCTATGGATTGGAACATATGGAAATGGAATTCGAATCAAGATTGGGGGAAAATACTTAAAACTAACTTCCCGGGATGGTTTATTCAGCAATATTATTTCGGCAATTGTTGAGGACAATAAAGGATATTTTTGGTTTACAACGAACACCGGGTTATTTAAGGTTAGCGAGGATGAGATTAACCGGTTTATCAATGGCACCGTTAAAACAGTTACATCGATCAATTATGGAATTGACGAGGGGCTATCTAATATTGAATTTAATGGTGGATGCCAGCCAAGTTGGATGAGAGATGACGAAGGGAATTTATGGTTTCCCTCCTTTAGTGGTCCTGTAGTAGTTGACATAAAATCATTAAAAGTTTCAAAGGGTTCTCCAAAAGTTTTTATCGATGATCTTGTTTATCAAGATTCGATTTATTATCCCGGAGATAATATTGTCCTTCCTCATGATTACTCTCAGTTTACAATTAATTTTTATTCATCCTCTTTTTCATCACCAAATAATGTAAGGTTTAAATATCGACTTGTTGGGGGTAAGGATGAGTGGATCGATATCGGCAGAAGGCGGCGGGTGCATTTTCAGAAAATGCCATTTGGTGATTACGAATTTCAAGTTATTTCCTCAGATAGTTATGGAAATTGGTCATCAACCCCGGCGAGTATTAAATTTACTGTACAAGCCATATTTTGGGAAACCCCCTATTTTTATGCAATAGCATCATTGCTAGTAATTCTCTCAGTGTTCCTATTTTTCTTTGTGCGATTGAAAACAGCTAAAAGAACCCAAGCTAAATTAGAACAAATTGTCTCTGAGCGAACAGAGAGTTTAAAGATTGCTAAAGAAGCGGCAGAACAATTAGCCCATGAAGAAAAACTTTTAAGATCTAAATCAGAAGAAGAAAATCGACAAAAAATAGAACTTCTTAGAATAGTTTCTCATGACCTAAAAAATCCTGTATTCGCAGTTCAAGGATTTTCGGAGATGTTATTAGAAGATGGCAATCTTTCCGAGGAGGATCATCAGTCGGTAGAAATGATTCATGACGCATCCGAAAGATTAAAAGAACTAATTACTCAACTCCTCAATTTCAGCCGATTTGAAGGTGGTCAATTTGTTATTGATAAATTAGAGATAAATGTTGTAAATGAAGTAAATAAAATCATTTCTCGATACCAGCGAACCGCAGATAAAAAGGAACAAACTATTATTTCTGAATTTCCCACGAATTCTATTTCATTGTTCGTTGATCCCACCTTATTCTCGCAAATTATTGAAAACTTACTGAGTAATTCTATTAAGTACTCAAAGAACGGGAAGAGTATTTTTGTTTCTGTTAAGGAAATTGATTCTGAAGTGCAAATTGCAATAAGAGATGAAGGGGCAGGCTTCAGCAAAGAGGATTTAAACAATCTTTATAAACCTTTTGTTAAACTATCCTCGTTGCCTACCGCAGGCGAATCGAGTTCCGGTTTAGGCCTTACCATCGTTAAACGATTTGTAGAATTGAACGATGGGGAGATTTCCCTGGAAAGCGAAAAAGGAAAAGGTTCAACTTTCACAGTTAAGTTTAAGAAGTATAATCGGGGTTAAACAAATTTTTCTTTAATTCAATAGTTGTCAAATATTTTTGATAACTATTCAACAGCTCCTTTCTTTCATCCTCTGTTTTCCTAACCGGACTAAAAGCAATAAAGGGCTCTAATGTTTTCATCCCCACAAAGTATAACATGCCATGATTTAGTGAAATAGGATTTTATCCATATCCCCATTTCGGCCATTTTCCCCATACGAGTTTTCAGGTCCACCAGTAGTAATACAGCAAAATGCCGTTTTATCTTTGAAAAAACCTTTTTCATATACACCTTTTCCGGCACCATAGGCAAATCCCATCGCAAATACTCTATCCACCCATCCTTTAAGAATTGCGGGGATAGAAAACCACCAGAGAGGGAAATTAAAGATTATTAAATTTGCCCACTCAAATTTTTCCATCTCACTTTTAATCTCATCAACATACAAGTTGTTATTATGTGCATGAACTTGTTCGAGTTGATACTTGAAGTAATCAACATTCAACAATCCCGTAAAATCATTAATTCCACCAACCGGGTTAAAGCCCATGAGATATAAATCAGAGACTTTTACATTATGCCCATTTGATATAAAAAAATTTATGGCATAATCTTTCAATGCTGAGCAAAATGATTTAGACTCGGGATGAGCATGAATTATCAATACATTCATAATTTCTTTAATTAATTATTTGAATGAAGCGCCACTCTGTTTCCCTCAATGTCAATAAATAAACCCATATAACCAATTTCTTCTGTGATTATTCTCTTAGGCATAATTACTTTTCCTCCCGCCTCTTCAACTTTATCAAGAATATTTGCCAAATCTGGGTTACCATTCAAATAAATTAGAGAACCATCTTGAGTTGGTTTGTACCACTCACCTTTACACAGCGCTCCCCCAACGCCATCCCCTTCCATCGGGAAAAAGGCCATATCAAACCCACCCATGTGTGTAATGTACATGGATTCATGACCAAAAATTCTACAATAAAATTTAACGGCTCTTTCCATATCAATAACCGGAATTTCAAACCAATTTAATACGTTAGACATTGTAGTTCCTTTCTATAAGTTATTTAAGGCTTCCATTCTAAAACTTTAATCTCAGTGTTAATTTCTATCTCCCCCACTCCAGAGTGAAGCATGTTTTGTCCAAAATAAATTTTATTATCTACTTTCCTAAACAAAGATAGGGTTGTCAAAGGTTCATTTCCTCTTTCACCGGTAGAGGGATCGATCGTAGGGACGGCACAACGAGAACATGGTTTAACCGGATAAAACATGATTTGTCCAATTTGAATTTTTCTCCACTTGTCTTCATCAAAAGAAATTCCGCCGCTGAATACGAAGTTTGTCCTAAATCTATCCATGCTTATTTTTTGTGTTAATCGCGAGTTTAAATCATTTAATGATTGTTCTCCAATAATTAGGAATGGATATGCGTCAGATAAACTTGTTATATCATTATTAAGTGAATATTTTTTATCAACCATGCGTCTGCTGCTATCCGGCATATAAACTAATGAACATTTAGTATTCAGATTATCGCACAGCCATTGATCAACCAGCTCGCTAACTTGATCTGTAGTTACAATATCATCCCAAATGATGGCGTTTATGATTTTATCTGTTTTTTGATCTATACTAAATGATATTTTTTCATTATTAATCTTGTTCCATAACTCAACCTCTTCTCCTTTAATTTCTGCTTTGAGGAGTGACATTTTATGCAAGCTTCTCTGCGTTAAAAATTTTCCAGATTCATCTACGAGCATCCAGCGTCTGTCATACTGTAATCCTCTATCAGTTACAACCGCGCTCTTAACTGAATAACCGGATAATGATTTAACAGGATAAATATTTATTTCAGTTAATTTGTACATACTTAAATTCCAATTATAATTTTCTCGATTACCGAATAAGGGAGTCTATTTCTTAGATCGCTAACTTCAGCAAATGATTTTCCCGAACAATTAAACGCGAATAGATATGTTTTATTTTCATGCGCTACAAAACCAACCAGCCAGGCCACATAAGATGTATCATTTAATTTTCCCGTTCCAGTTTTAAATTTAATTGATGATTCTCCATATTTTCTAATCGACATAATATTCTTTACTATTTCTATATTCTTCTTTTCAAATGGAAGCTGGTGATGCAATAATTTTCTGAGAAAATCGATTTGTTCTATTGCTGAAATTTGCAGTGAGTTATCAAGCCAGAAATAGTCAACTCTATTTCCAATTACTTTGTTACCATAATTCATAGATGTTAAATATTCCATATATTTTTTTGCTCCAACTTGTCTAGCGAATTCTTGATAAAAAGGTACCACCGAGTACTTCAATGCAGAAGATAAATTATGATCTCTGTTCCATTCCAGCATATCCCGCTTAATTCCATCCCATTTAATAATTTGATTCGTATCAGCAAGCACTTTTGTTTCAATCGCGATTATTGAATTGGGGATTTTGAAAGTTGACGCGGGCACATACCTTTGCTTCGATCTTTCCTCGTTATATAGAAATACAGCACTACCATCTTGATCACAAATTAACATGGTTGCATCAGTATCTTCAAACAATTTTTTAACAAAAGTAGAATCATGTTTTTCTGCAATTACAGCCAAATTAAACACGCACAATAGTATTAAAACTTTTTTGCCTATCATCACTACTCTCCAATTTTAAAAACAGAAAAATCATCTGGCGGAAAATATGATTTATAAACATCAAAATATTCATTACTGAAAATTAATTTTGAGTTTGGGGGAAGAAATGGTTCTCTGAACTGCATTCCAATTGTTCCAGCGTTTCTATAATTAGGAATTCCTTTCTTTTGGTGAATGAAGAGCACATCGTCATAAGCGCTCCAATAACCTGGAGCTAAATGATCCTCTCTCGCAACATCTTCTCTAAGACTCATCGAAACCCAAAACTCCATTCCGTGTCGCGCGACAAATAGCTCTCGTTTGTTATCATTGAGCAATATCCTCATTTCATTAAGTTGAGCATAAATATATTTATTCATTACACTGTTAACTTCTCTCATGTATGCAGAATAAACAGATACAACACAGATGAGTGTCAGAATAATCTTTATTACCCTCTTCTTCTTGATCATTGTATAATTTAACATAAACACAACCAGAGGTATTCCGAATAAATATGCGATGAATTGTATTCTGTCTGCTGTGGTAATTCCTATGAGTGGACTCGAAAGAAGCAGAGCAATAAAAATAAATGACATAATTGAAATGCGGTTACTATAATCAATCTTATTATAATTTCTAACCAGTTTAACAATTGAGAGTAAAGCAATCCCATTCATTATGATTGAGGTTGCAAGAGCAGAAGTAGTAATAATCTGCTTTCCTTTAATCCATGAAATTAAAATTGAATTATCAAAAATGGTTAAAGGAATTTTCAAAAACTCTCCGGCACGATGCGGGCTGGTTAAATAGATGAAGAGATAAGTAATAGTATATATTATACTCGCTCCCAATAGCATCAAAAATAATTTTCTTATACTTTTTGCCATTACCGAATCGATCAATATATAAGCGATTAGAAGTAGCATAACAACAATAAAAGACCCAAAGTGTGTAAGTCCCGCAGCAACAACTAGCGGAACGATTGTGAATAGGTTTTTTCTTTTGCCATAATATCTCAACTGACTTACTACTGTAATTACAGCCATTATTAGGATTAACGAAAATGAGTTTTTCTGATAATCTGATATCAGTTCGAAAAAAGCGATGTAGGATACCGCGAATGCCGAAATGATTAAACGGCAAGTCCAATTTTGTTCGCCGGGCATATTTTTTTTTGAAAAGTGAAATGTCACAAAAATCAGCATTGGCGGAACAATCGAATCAAAAGTTCGAACTGAATAGTCAATAATTTTGTCTATTGAGGTAAATTCAAATTGTGTGAATAGATAAGTTGGAATAGCTTGTATCCAGAACAAGATTGGAAAATCATTAAAGAGTATTCTACCCTCCTCAATTATTGAGCGCACCTGTAATAGATAATAAGCACTTATATTTCCCGGAATAAATTCAGTGGCAAAATTAATTTTAAGTCGAACAGCGGTACTTAAAATATAAACCGCAATTAAGATTATTACTTCTTTATACTTTTTAATAAAATGTAACATTAGTGGGATGCCCAAGTAAGATTCACATCATTTGTGTTTTGCAAAGGAATTGCCGGTTTGTAATCCGAAAAAGTTCACTAGCACTACGACCTTTAAATCATCAGAGTTGCTTAAAACTTTTCAAGTAGTTCTTGGTAAAGTCGGATAGCACTAATTTCCCGCTTATTTCCGCCCTCTCTTCCAAAAGTTTATCCCAATTCTCAGTTCCCTCCCAAAATACTCTTTTCATATTTTCAATTGCTTCCGGGTTACAAATTGAGATTTTTCTGGATAGCTCTGCGACTGCTTCATCAAGATCGTGCTTGGAAGGAAATACTTTTGTGAACAACCCATTTTGTTTTGCCCAAAAAGCGTCGTGCCATTCAGCATCAATAGACATTGTTATAAATGCCGTTTTACCAATTTTTCTTTCAATAGCTGGTCCTACTACAAATGGTCCAAGTCCTAATTGCAATTCACTAAGTCGAACTGAAGCTTCACTCATAGCGAAAGTATAATCGGCGGCGGCGGCAATTCCAACCCCTCCTCCAACAGCTTTCCCATGCACTCTTGCAATAATAAACTTTGAACAATTTCTCATCGCATTTAACAATCTTGCAAAACACATGAAAAATTTCTTCCCGCTCTCTTCGTCATTTATATTTAGCAACTCATCAAACGAAGCGCCTGCGCAAAATATCTTCTCACCCTCACTTCTGATAATAATTACATGAGCTTTTACTTCGGAGGAATATTTCTCTATTAGCGCGGTAATTTCATCTGCGAGATCTGCCGTAAGGGAATTACTTTTGGGATGGCTAAAATTTATGGTTGCTACTCCATTAACAAGACTTCCAACAACTTTACCCTTTTCCATGCTGCCTCCATTTAATTAGGAGTTTATGACGTCAACTATTTCAGCAAAATCATCAATTACAAAATCTGGCGTATATTTTTCTAATTCTTCTCTTGTTCTATATCCATAAGTTACAGCGCAAGTTCTTGTTCCAGCATTTTTACCACAAAGAATATCCAACTCAGAATCACCTACTATAATAGTCTCGGTTGGTGATATCTCCAAATCCGCACATATTTTCAATAGAGGTTCGGGTGAAGGTTTGTGCTGCAATCCTGGTCTTCTTCCCATTACATAGTTAAACTTTTCAAACAACTTAAAATGCCTTAGATTCAACTCTGCTTGGTCTTGGCCTTTTGTAGTTAACAATGCTACTAATATACTATTTTGGTTTAGCAATCTAATTGTATCATTCACGTTGGGATAAAGTGTAGAAGAATCTATAAAATGAAAATAAAATTCTTTGTAATATTTTATGAACAAATTAAAATCGGTTACAGGAATTTTCATTTCTTTAAATATATCCTCGAAATGAGCGCCAATCATTTGATAAAATTTAGATTTATCCACTGTAACAAATATGTTGATTTTTAGAAGTGAAGCAATCATGGCCTTATAAATATTTTCATGCGATTTTATAATTGTACCATCCAGATCAAAAACTGCAAGTCGAATTTTCATTTATGAATCATAAAATATTTTAAATTAAGAATGCCAAATTCCAAGAATAACTCCATAAGTAAGAAACACAACAAGGTGGTAACCTGAATCCACTCCAAGTTTTTTTAGTTTTGTTCCCTCAAATATTGAATTAACATACATTGTTGCCGCAGTAAATCCAATCCAGCATAAAAAAGCAATTCTCACTCCTTCGGCTAAAGTTGTAGCATCGGCATAAACCATTAATCTTGCAAGTATATAAGCCATCACGAGTTGGGCTAAAAAAAGCAACGGGTAAGTTTTTAAAGGATTGTGCTCCTTTTCAATTTCCTCTTCAGTTTTATCTATTGATTCAATCCATATCTTTCCGAATAAAAAAGGGCTGTACCAAAAATATCCTAATCCCAAAGAAATTAATGCACATACAAGTACCGCTAAATAATTAATGCTCGCGTCAGTCATATTTAATTTCCTGTACTAATAAAACTCTTATTCATTTTTAAATAATAGAACGGTTGGGTTAATACCACTTAAATAAAATCCTCTAAACATTCCCTCGGTTGTAAATGGCATGGAAATATTTCCATCTTTATCAATACAAATAACTCCACCATATCCTCCCAAAGATGTCAACTTCTCATTGATTACTTCATTTGCGGCTTGTTCCAAGGTATAATTCTTATATTCGATAATAGAAGAAATATCTTTTGCAATTCCTAAACGTATAAAATACTCTCCATAACCGGTAGCTGAAACAGCGCAAGTTTTATTATTTGCGTAGGTACCGGCCCCAATTATTGGCGCATCCCCCACCCTGCCATATCGCTTCATCATCATTCCGCCAGTTGATGTGCCGGCGGCGAGATTACCATTTTTATCTAAAGCCACCGCACCAACCGTACCAGATTTGCTCGCTTTCTTTTTTTCCTCTTCATTTTTTTTCATTCTTTTATAACTATTCCATCTTTCCTCGGTAATAAAGTAATTATTATCGACCATCTCAACATTGTTTTCCTTTGCAAATAATTCGGCTCCATCTCCAATTAAAAACACATGGGATGATTTCTCCATAACCAACCGGGCAAGATTTATAGGATTTTTAATATGTGAAAGCCCTGCAACAGCTCCTGCCGCAAGAGTTTTACCATCCATAATTGACGCGTCTAGTTCAGCCTTTCCCTCATTTGTAAGAACCGCACCTTTACCAGCATTAAAGAGTGGTGAATCTTCTAAAATATTAATTGCGGCAATAACAGCGTCGAGGCTATTACCATTTTTTTCTAGGATTGAGTAACCTGATTGGAGGGCTTCTTCTAATTTTTCTCTATATTGTTTTTGTTGCTCATCACTAAAATTCTCCTTAACAATTTTCCCGGCGCCACCATGTATTACAATCCCGAACTTTTTGTCTTGTGAGTAAATATCACAACTGATTAAGAGAATTAAAATAACTAGCTTAATTCTGAATGGTCTATTCATACCTGAACATTTTTATGAGATAATGAATTGAATTTATTTGATAAGAAAAAGAAAATCAATCATTTATTTGAAATTAATAGATTTCTTTTACGATATTATATTACAAACTGGTATTTACCAATTGAGTAATTCTTTTGAATGAAAGATATAGCTTCGCACAACTGATTAGCGTTGCAGAAAAGAGGACAGATTTTGTCATATCCCAATAATTAATTAGGCATCAAACCAGTAAGAGAATTTAATCATAAACACATCATCCCCTTTGGCATTCCACAGATTTTTGAAGTCTCTCCTGAAATCCATGTTTCCGGGATCATCATAATTCTGCTGATTATGAGACCACACAAAATAGAATATTGAACCAGGCATAAACTCCCATCTCAATACTGCATTACCTCTGAGCGATTTAAAATTAAAATTAGGATTGTTAAAAACAATTGGTGAGGCACCGCCCTGTCCATCAGGGTCAGCAGTGTATTCTTCTTTAGTTTTATCATAATTTATAGATGATCCATTTTGTCCAAAGTAGAAAAAGTCTAAAGAGCGAGGTTTTGCCAATTCTTTATAATTGCTATAATCTCCAACTGCAAATAAGGGCTGCATGAATAACTGAAGTGATAGTTGTGGCGTAAAAGTCCAATTTAATCTTATATTTCCTGAAATTACTTTTTGATCTAATCTGGCAAATACATGGCGCGTGTTATAAGTTTTTGAGGCTAAAACATCATCAAAATTACCAACCCATTGGTTTTGCTCTCTACTTATTTGTATTCCGGGACCAATACTAAATTGAATTTGAGAATTTGGGCGCCAATCGAAATCCAACTCAAATTGTTTATAGCTTCCACCAATTTTATCTTTTGCATAAGTGCCATATAATTCAAAAATTAATTTTTCACGACTGTCTGAATAGCTGTTAAAATCTAAAACATATTCTGAAGGTCTTAGCATTAATGGACCTCCCCGGGTACTGAACTTATCAAATGTTTCAAATGTGTAATTTCCCCTTAATCCAAATCCCCAATAATTTTCGAACTGAAAATTTGTATTTGCCCAAATAAAATTACTAAGTAAATTTCCTTCAAAATCAAAAGTTCTTGCGTGAGCTACATAAATCATTTTTCTTCTAAATATTCCATCCGGCTGAAACCATCTATAACCTAAAACTAAATGCGAGTTTATTCTATCTGCCGCAAATTGGAATCCAAGATCATTATGCTCAAACCCGGGTGAAGCAGCACCAAGTGCAGCGTTAATATAAAAATCTCCCTCCTGCTTGTTGAGCATCAATCGACCATACCACCCGCCGAGTGATTCTAAATTAGGATTGAATGTTGCATAAGTCGCATCAGGACGTTGAAAATATCTGTATTCCTTTTTCTGTAATAACCCCATAAATTCTTTTGTACCATGTATATAAGAACCAGCGAAAGCTCCAGTAACGACGTATATTTTTTTATCATCCAAGAATGTGTATCCGTCCAAGCCAAAAGTAAACGCGTTTTTTGCAAGTGATCCACTAAGAGGAGTGTAACTTAAATCACGATTTACACTGGTTGCTATTAAACCTACAGATTGCATTCCCCCATTTAATTCTCTTTTTAGTCTAATAATTCCATAATGGCTAAAGGGCTCAACTTCTTCATTTGTTTTCAATCCATCATTGTAAAGTTTTGCATATGTTCTTTCTGTAACAGCACTGATAGCCCCAATGGTAGTTTGCTCATCAATTTTGCCGGTTAACTTAGCCGCTCCCAATATTCGGGATTCAGTGGGGTAGTTTATATAATTAGCATCAGATGTTGAACCTTGCGGAGAACGGCCAATTCTACGGGAATAAAACAATTCCGGCCAGCCGAAGTTGAAGCCCCAATTGTTATTAGCCCCATCAATTCCAAACATAAATGTGCTCGAGCCTTCGATAAAAAAGGGTCTCTTTTCCTGAAAGTAAGATTCAAAGGCGGAAAGATTAATTACTGCAGGATCAACTTCAACCTGCCCAAAATCGGGATTAATTGTAGCATCAATATTTAAACTACTTCCAAGCCCAATTTTAAGATCGGCGCCAAGGGTGGTTTTATATTGATTGGATTTATAAAAAGGATCATCCGATTCATGTTTTAAGTATTGAGCCTTTTGAACAATGTAAGGAAGAATTTCGAATCTTTGACTTGGGTTTATATTCTTGAGTCCTTTTAGTTCGGCGAAACGGGAAACAAAACCACTTTCATTTTTTGGAACCATCACAAAATATGATTGCTCTTTTAATCTTTTAATTTCTCTCCCGAAATTAACTCCCCAAACCATTTCATCAGCTTTATTAAAGCGTAGTTGAGAGAATGGAATTTTCATTTCCACTATCCAGCCAAATTCATCAACTGAAGTTTTTGCCTCCCACACACCATCCCAGGTATCATCATCCCAACTATCGTTAAACAAAATACCATCTGATATTGAACCGCTTGCATTAACCACAAAAAAATAGCCTGTCTTTTTATCATTATATGGATCGACAAAGAATGCAAATTTATCCGACTCATATCCCGCATCTCTTCTTGTTAAACTTAGATCGATCATATTTGGCTGGGAATCTTTAAGCCGGGCAGCTACATAGATATAATCTTCATCATAAGCCACCCAAACATTAGTTTCTTCTGTTGCCGGATTCCCCTCTTGGGGATCTTTCTGGACAAAACCGGTGACCGCCTCACCATTCCAGAATGGCTCATTTAATTTTCCATCAACTTCTATTTCCGTTCTCGAAATTTTAAAAGCGGGCACACTTTTATGATTTGTACTTTTGCGTTCGGCTAGTAAAATAATTGGGATTATTAGAATAATGGCAAATACTATTTTCATCAAATTCTCTTTCAATTAACGCTACTTTAGACTTGCGACCCTTATTAAGGTTACGTAAATATTTTCAACAAATTTTCTCATTTTATTAGAAAATCTATTGGAATATCGGAATTTTTATAGGGGTATTTTTTTTACACTTACCTAATCATATTTTTTTATTTTACAGCAAGGGTTAATTTTTCCCGGCATTGGTAGTTGTTCGATTATAATTTTTAGAAGAAGAGTTCTTTAACACAAGAATAATAAAAAAGAAAGGAATAGTATGAGCGATAATAAAAGTGAAGTTGGAACAATTGGATGGATTGATTTAACCGTAGAGGATGCCTCCGGAATTAGAGATTTTTATTCATCAGTGGTGGGATGGAGTTTCGAGGAACATGCTATGGGGGATTATAATGATTATGTAATGAAATCGGAAAATAATTTGCCGGTCGCCGGAATTTGTCATAAACTCGGTTTCAATAGTAATCTCCCCTCAAAATGGTTAATATACATCACTGTCAAAAACCTCGATCAAAGTCTTGCTCAGGTTATTAATTATGGTGGTAAAATAATTGATGAAGTTAAAAACTACGCCAATATGGGAAAGTACTGCGTAATTGAGGATCCAGCTGGGGCAGTATTAGTATTGTTCGAGAAATATTAAAATGATGGAAACGTTATCTTTTAAACCATTTAAAGAGAAAAGTAAATTTCGAAGTAATTATAAGTTGCATGATCTTGCTGAAACTCACGGAAATAATCTGCTAACTCAATGGGGAATAAGTTTTATTCCATTCGGTGAGGATAGAAGACTAGAAAAGTCATGGGAAAAAGGGAATGATAAACCAGATATAATTATTGAGCATAAAGGAAAATTTTCACTGTTAGATTGGAAGGGGAAGAAATCAAATAAATTTATTGCTAATAAACGCGCTATTGAATCATATATCAGGTGGGAAGCAAAAACCGGTATGCCTGTTTTTCTTGCGTTTATAGTTTTTGATGATAAATTTAGTTTATGTGACCGAAGAATTGTTCGACTTGGATTTCATAATTTCATTGAATGTGAATTACTTCAATGGGATAAAAATGAAACAGTAATGTTTAATGAGGATGTGCCAAGATTCACGAAGGATAACCTGCTAATGTTAATGAAAAAGAATTTAAGCTAATGGATCTTAAAAAAGAAATTGAAAGAATATTTCTTTACTCTTCCGATAACAACGAGTTATTCGATGCTTTTGCCGAGTCGATAAAGTATAATTTTGAATCTATTGATATTTATAAGGCTCTCATCGCTAATCAAGCGTTGTCTGTTGACGAAATTAAAATGTACACCGAAAAACTTATTACAACATTTCCCAGATTTGGATATGATTTATTGATGTGGACAGCCAATATTTTTGAGAATTTTCAAAAAGAACAAATTAGAATGGAGGAATCTTTTAATTACTACTCGAGAGCTTTAGATTCAAAACCCGATGTATTCATTCCATACCTGAGTTTATTAAAACTTATTAACTACGATTTTGACACATCCTTTAATCAAGATATTATAAACAAAGTTTTATCAAGCGTGCATAATGTGGAATCTAAAAGTAAAGTCTATTTTGGATTGGCAAATCATTATAAAAGATTAAAAGATTCACAACTGGAAGCAAAATATCTATCATTAGGCATTAAAGCGGCAGAGGAGGAACGAAGAAAAAAAAGTTGAGGAGGTTTTGTTGAGATGTTCACAATCTTGTGGGTTCATCTATTAAAATTACAACCTCTACTAATAATAATAACCAATCGTAAAATAAAAATATGTTGGTCCCCAGAGTATTGGATTATTACTTATATTTTTCTGCAGTAGAAAACTTTTCCCAACGGAGAAATCTGCCGGACCGATTGGAGTTTTTATAGATAAAGTAGCCCCGGTTCCATGTTGTAAATCTTTAAATCTGATTGCTTCTCGATTTTCCCAAATAGAACCTAAATCATATCTTAATTTTACAAAACTGTCAAAGAATAGTTTGAATGGAAGCTTATACCGATATTCAAGAGACCCCAAGATAACTTGTCTACCTCGATACTCGTAGTCTCGCATACCAAAAAAAGAATTTTGTCCGCCAAGTGAAAATTGCTGGCTAAGAGGAAGTGTATTATCGGCAAATCCAACCATTGTTCTAAATCCCCAAACATGATTTGGACTTAGGCTAAGAATACTTTTATAATCTATAAATATTTTCGCGTACCCGATATCACCGCCAAGCGCAGTTTGAGCTGTCTCATAGTATCCTTTAAATTGTATTCCCGAAGTGGGAAAAGGATAATCGTTTTGTGAATCTACCGACAAAGAGATTCTAAAACTAGATATGTCAATTTTATAAGTTTGACCCGAATAATCTGATTTATTTTTTATTTCATCCCTCTGATAACGCGCTTCAAATAAGAGATTTCCAAATTTTTGAACCTGAGAACCAATTCCAAAGGAACCGCCATAAAATATTTGTCTGTACTCCTCCGATTTATCACGTCTAAATTTTGATAATGTATTTGTTTGAATATTTTTATAAACATTAACATCATTAAAATCATGAAAGAATTTCAGTTTGTAAGTTAGGTAAGTTTCAAATACTCTGTTAGATTTTTGCTCAAGACTGAAAGACCTATTTCGAGACCCACCTGAAGCTGTAAACCCAATTTCTGTACCTGAGCCAAAGAGATTTTCTTCACGTATATCTAGCGATAGTTGATTAAAATTTTCGTTATCAATCCGAAAGCCGGCGCGCAAAATTCCGGTTACTTTTTCTGTAATGTTAATATTAACATTTACCTTACCATCTTTTAAATCAGCGGTTAGTTCAACATTCTCAAAAAGATCGGTACTTCTAATATTCACCAATCCTTTTTCAGCAGATTCATACTTAAATATTTCACCGGGATTCATTGGTAGTTCCCGCAAAATTAATACCGGATTTGTCTTTCTATTACCCGAAACATTTATACTTTCAACAACCCCCTCTTCTACCGAAATAATCAAAGTACCATTTTCATTGTTAAAACTAACTGATTTGATGTTCGCAAGAGAATATCCATTATTGCGGTATTCTCGTATTAGATTTAAGCAAATAGAAAAAATTGAGTTGCCGGAGAAGTATTTGTTGATATTACTTGCAATAAATTCTTCCAGCCAGACTAAATCCAAACCATAAGCACCTGCAATAATAATATCTTCAATTAATGGATTTTCAATTGCAACAACTGAGAATATATTATTCGTCTTTTGTTCTTCAATATGAAATTTAATTTCTGACCACCTGCCAGTCCTTTGAAATTCATAAAGCTTATAATAAAGGTCTTCTATAGATACTGAATCCCGCAAATTTATTTTATCAAATATTTCTTTTGTTATTTCATCAGCATCATTACTTATTGTAAGATTTCTGAAATATCTTTCTTCCAGCTCTAGAGAACTTTTAAACTTTTGTATGAAATCTTTTTTTATTTCAACAGCAGCAGCCTTTCCTGCCTTGTAACCTTGTTCAACCAAGAAATCAAAGTCACTGAAATCATTATTTTTTCTTCCATTTAACGATGGCGTTATTACGAAGTCAGCTACTTCTAATTGTTGATCGTTTAATATATTCATAGGGATGCTTACTAGCTGATCAGCTATTATCCATGGAAAATTAAGCTCGGGCTGAGTATATAAAGGACTGGAAGAATTTACGGCTACAATTATATCGGCTCCCATTTTTTTTGTTTGGCGTGCAGGCACATTTGCAACGAGTCCACCATCCACTAATAAAAGTGTATCGCTTTTAACAGGAGGAAGTAAAAGTGTTACGCTTGAGCTAGCCCTCATCGAAGTACCAAGTGGACCTTTATTAAGTACTACCTCTTTACCGGAAACTAAATCACTACTTATTGCTCTGTACTTATAAAGCAATTTGTCATAATCAGAATAATTTTGAATTGGAGCGTTAACCGCTAATAAATTTAGAAAATTTGAGGCTCGTTGTCCTGTTGACACAGCTGTTGGTAATATTAGATTAAATCCATCCAATCTAAAAGTAACAATTGCTCTATCCTCAGTTATTTTTTGATCAATAAATAATTCATTACGTCCCGATTGTTGCGGTGAGAAAAACGAATTCCAATCAACGATCTTAAGAATTGAATCCAGTTGGGTTAGTGAGTAGCCCGCTGAGTATAATCCCCCAACGATGCTTCCCATGCTTGTTCCAAGAATCATGTTGATAGGAATATTTTCCTCTTCGAATGCCCTAAGCACTCCAAGTTGTGAAATTGAGCGGGCACCTCCGCCACTTAGGGCTAATCCAATTTTAGGAAAATTTACAGGTACTTTTTCTATAATTCCAAAGGGTAATGTTTTTTCGGTGAGTTGTAACTCAATGGTTGTATTTATTTGAGCGGAAAGAATCCCTGTACTGAACACAATTGCAAAAAGAATCTTTTTTATTTGTTGTATCATCAGATAATTCTTACCGCTCTAAAATTTATTTTTTCTTACCGCTCAATTTTTTTTGTGCTTGCGCCTGTTTTTCGGCGGCTTCCATCATCCTTGCCATAAAACCTTTCTTTTTATTTGGATCGGCTACTGGTACAAGTTCTTCCTGACCTTTCTTGTGTGTTACATAATATTGCTGGATTATCGAAAGTAAATTGAACATAAAATAGTAGAGGTTTAATCCCGAAGGAAAAGTCATAAACATTAATGTAAACATTACAGGCATAATATAAACTAGTGCTTTTTGAGATGGATCCTTGATGCTCATTTTTTGTTGAATGAACATAGTTACGCCCATTAGAACAGCCAAACCGCTTATTATATTAATCTCAAATAGTGGGATAGTAAACGGGAGTCTTACTAACACATCCGGTGCTGATAAATTATTTATCCAGAACATAAATGGCTGCTGTCTAATTTCAACCGCGTTATTAAACAAGCTCCACAACGCAATAAATATTGGCATCTGAAGTATCATGGGTAAACATCCTCCCATCGGATTTATTCCATAAGTAGAATAAAGCTTCATTGTTTCTTGCTGCTGCTTTTGCGGATTATCTTTAAACTTCTCCTTCATCTCATTAATTTTTGGCTGAAGCAACTGCATCTTACGCATTGAGTATAAACTTTGACGAGTAAGTGGATGCAATGCTATTTTAATTATTATTGAAAAGAGAATAATTACAAATCCAAAATTTGGCACAAAACTGTGAAGAAACTTGAACAGAGGAAGCAAAACATATTCTGAAATCGGGCGAATAATAAACTTCAAGCCAAAGAAACTTCCAAAATCAACAACTTTTTCAAAATTAAGATTATATGCTTTGAGGATATCATACTGAATAGGTCCAAGATAAAAAGTAAATGAGTCTTTCTGATACTTTTGATCATTGAAAGGAATTTTTAAACTGGCACTGTAAGTTTCCCGATCACCCCATTTATTTTTATAATAATTACCCTCAAAGTATGCACCTCCCTCGCTTTTAGGATTATCAGGTGCAATTAACATTGTAAAGTATTTATTTCTAATTGATATCCAGTCAACTTTGCCATTTAAGTCTTTTGTAATTTTTGAGCCGTCTGAAGCAGCATCAACAATAACCTGCTCTTCTCCCATATATGCGCTCGCATTTGAATGGGTTGCTTCATCGGTAGCATTTTTTTCAACAAAATTTAATCCGCTGCTCCAAACCAAATCATACCTAAATCCGCTTATAATATCATCCATATTCTCAAATTCTAGATCCATCTTCGAAGCATAATTATTGCCGAATAACTTAAAATTCTTTTTAATAGTCTTTCCATTATCGGTAGAAAAGATGTAGGAGAGCGAAAGAGAGTCATTACCACTAATAATATAGTGTGAATTATTCAGAGAAGGAGTAAAATCCAGGATTGAAGTATTTACAAGCTTTCCCTCTTTAGTTAAGAAGATAACACTTAGGTCGCCGCCTGATTTCGAACTTACTAACTGAACTTGCTGAGTATAATAGCTGGTGTCTTTTACATCGGAGTGATACCAAGTTTTATACTGCTTGAGGTAGAAACGTTTAATTCTGCCCCCTTTATTCGTAAATTCGATGCGTGCTAAATCAGTTTCAACCGTAATTAATTCTTCCATTGAGTTTTGTAACGTACCAAAAGGGGTTTGTTCAAGCGGGATTTGTGCTGTGACGGGAGCACTTAATTCTTTAAGGGAATCATTATTCTCGGTGCTGTCTGTTTTCTCGGTTACTGCCGGTGCCGGTTTATCTTTTGGAATATCCTGAGGAGTTGGGGAATTAAAATAAAGCCAAACAACTAAAACTAAACCAATAAGTACAAATGCAATTGAAGTCTGTCTATCCATGAAAAGTCCTATTTTATTCTACTGGGTCAATCCCGCCTTTATTAAACGGGTTACATCTTAGTATACGCCAAACAGCTTTTATTCCACCTTTAAATATGCCATACTTTGTAATTGATTGAACTGCATACTCAGAACAAGTTGGATAAAAACGGCACGACGGAGGAAATAACGGCGAAATAATTTTTTGATATACTTTTATAAGGGAAACGAAAATCATTCGCATTTTATAATTTCTTCTCAATCATATTCATCAGTTCAATTACACTGGGCATAATTTCACTCAAATGGATTTTTGGAATCTTTTTCTGATTAAAATTATAAGGAGAAAAAACTATTTTAAGATTTATCCCTTTGTCATGAACACTATTCGTCAAAATTTCTTTGTTGAGTCTAAAAGATTCTTTTAAGAGTCTTTTAACCCGGTTGCGCCACACCGCGTTTCCACACTTCCTTGAAACAGCAAAAGCCGTTTTTATTTCACTCATTTCAGAATTACTTTGAATGATAAAAACAGCTTTTAATTTTTGCGATGAAGAAAGAAGCGTTTCTCCGGCAGAGTATATTAACTGAAAATCCTTTTTACTTTTGATTCTTTCTTTTTTAGAAAGACCAAATTTTTTCAAGTTAACGTTCGTCGCTTACTGTTAAACTTTTTCTCCCTTTAGCTCTGCGGCGTGAAAGAACTTTACGTCCGTTCTTAGTTGCCATTCTTTCTCTGAAGCCATGCTTGTTTTTTCTTTTTCTGTTGCTTGGCTGAAAAGTACGTTTCATTTTATAACCTCTTTTTACCTAATAATCTTTTGAAAGTTTGCAAAATTAAACATTTACGTTAACATAACCAAGATTTGCTCCCCCATAAATCGCAGAATCCTTTAAAAACGAAAGGGCGGGATTTTTCGCTAAAGGCCCAGCCGAAGTACCTTTAACTAAAATCACCGCCGCCATCCAGAAAGCTTTTTGAGGGTTACTGCTTTCTCATTTTGAAGATGTATTATTTGGTACTATATAAACAATCGATGTGCCAACAAAAAAGCCTCTTTTTGTTCTAAAAAGAGGCTTTAAAGTTTTAGGTTTGCATCATTTTAAGATGCTTTCCCAAATTGAATCATTCATTAATTCATTGATTATTATGGGCCAACATTTATATCAACCCCTTCATTATTTTTTTCTGTTCTTTTATATGAATTAAAATTATAGCTGATATTGAGTGTAACAATTTGTTTTTCTGGCTTAACCAGCATTCTACTACTGAAATTAGAGCCAAATGTTGTATAGTCATAATTTGAAGTATTTAATAGGTTTCTGGCCTGAAGGGTTAAACTCAACTTTTTATCGAATAAATCCTGTCTGAGTGTAAGATTCAGAAAGAGCATTGGTTCAATTTCTGATTGTGGGTCTTGTTGCCTGCCTGCATAAAAACCGGTAATCATAAATCGAGTATCTTTTGAGAAAAAGATATTGGCATTCAACCTTGCATTCCATGTAAATTTCTCAGAGTTAATTATTTTATCACCAAAACTTCCCGATAAATCATTGTTATATAAATTAACTGCCGGGTCAAATCTTAAAAATACTGCTGGGGAATAGCTAGCCGAGATCTCAGCACCATAAGTTTTTGAACTGGCAAAATTGCTGAAATATGAGATATACTTACCAGTTGCATCAACATCTTCAGCCTCGGCAATCATATCGTTCTGCTCTCTAAAATAAGTTTGAACTGATAGGAAAACGCTTGCGATCTGTTTCTGATAATTCAGTTCAAATGAATTGATAAATTCTGGTTTTAAATCTGGATTGCCATAAATTATGGCGTATGATGTATTCCAGAAAGGATATGGATTAAGCAAATTTTCGTGGGGACGATTAATTCGACGGCTATAACTTAATTGAAACAGATGATCGCCAAATAATTTAGTTGAGATACTCCCGCTCGGGAAAAGATGCAATTTCTCATACTTATAATCTTTTGCCATACTTATCTGAGTCATTAATCTATCGGTATATTCAGCACGTAACCCTAATTGAAATCCAATATCATAAAAGGAGTTCGAATATTTTACATAACTCGAATAAACATTGTTTTTAAAATCTAATTTATTGGTATAAACCGGATCAGTTTTCCATCCCAGCTCTACCCAATCATAAATTGTATTTGAGTTATCGATATTTCTAATTGAAATATTTGTTTGCAATCCGGCTTCAAGAATAATTTTCGGATCGAAGTTATGTGTGTAGTCCAGTTTAATTCTTCCCTCATTACGGTTAACATTATTTATAAATGTAGCAAGTTTTGGATTTGATTCTTTTACCTTAAACCGATCATCCGTTTTAAATTCATCTGTTAATTGTGTGCTGGGTAAATTAACATTAGTGTAAATCGCTTCTAAGCTAATCTCATCAATTTTCGGTTCAATCTTCCAGTTATAGTATAAAGTAGAATTAAAATATTTAGCTGATAGGCCCACTTTATTATTTATAAGAGAATATAATTTAGCTCCATTTGTATTTTGATTAATATACCAATCATAATTCCTGTTAAAATCTACTCTTCCCGCATTGCCGGAAATGGAGAGCATACTGTTTTCTGATAAATCCTGTTCAATGCCAAATCTTCCATCGAACTGATCACGGACATCTCTTCTTTTCAGAAATCCTCCATTATTAACAGGAGAGGAACCGGCATTAGAAAAGATATCAACTTCCTGATCCATTAAATTGGAATATCTTCTAGCGCTAGCATTTCCATTTAACCGGGTTGAAATAAGGTTATAACCAAATGTAAAATCGCCATTGTATTTATCTCTGCTTCCCACACTTCCATTTGCAATACCACTCAATGAACTCGCGACATCCTTCTTCAGTATTATATTAATTATTCCCGATGTGCCTTCAGCATCATACTTTGCGGAAGGGTTCGAAATTATTTCTATGTTATCAATAGTATTTGCGGCAATTTGTCTGAGCGCATCATTACCCTGCAAAACCGAAGGTCTGCCATTAACCAAAACCGTAAAATTAGAACTACCTCTAATTGAAATATTACCTTCAGCGTCTACTGAAACTGAAGGCTGATTTTGAAGCACATCAAGCGCGGTACCGCCGGAATTATTAATGTTTTGGGAAACGTTGATAACTTTTTTATCGAGCATGAATTCCTCGCTATACTTTTCACCCACAACTTGTGCGGCTTCAATTTCTACCGCTTTTTGTGAAAGTTTAATAGTTCCAACACTTTTCTCATTTTCTCCATCTTTAATAATAATGCCGGTTATATTCGTTTTATCATAACCGATATAACTTACAACTAAGTAGTACTCACCTTTATTAAGGTTCGTGAGTATAAATTCACCGGTGTTTCCGCTTACAGTTCCATTAACAAATGAGGAATCGGAAGAATGCTTAAGAACAACATTTGCGTATTCAACCGGAGCGTTGGTTTTGGAGTCAAGTATTAGCCCCTTTAATGTTGACTTTTTAGCATCTCCATTAAATCCGAATGCGGAACATGATATTAGCAACATAGTTAATAGTAATAGATGTCTCATCACATCTCCATTTTTTTGTGAGATAAGACGGAAGTTGATGGTGAAAGTTTTTAAGTGAATAAATTATTACCCTAAATAAGTAGATTTATTATTTGTGGGGATTGAATTGAGTTTGGAGAATGATTACAGTTTTATCCTTTAGCGGCTTTATAAGCTACAGCATTATCAACCAGACTAAAAACAGCACGGTTTAATTCTTCTTTTACTTCGAATGATTTGCCCTTTATAGTAATAATTGTTCCCGGATAAACAGTTTTAGAAACAACCACTACAGGTTTATCTACATTATAATAAGCTTCTTCAATTTCCTTAACTTCTTTTTCCAATTTTTGAAGTTGACTGACATTTCTTTGCCAAATATCTTTGATAGTGAGCAACTGTAAATTTTTTGCTTTGCCGTCCGGCTTTTGGGCTATTTCAGAAATTTTCTTTTTCAGCTCTTCCATTTGCCGAAAAGTTTCAGCTTTTTCCGCTTTCTTTTTTAAAAATTGTTCTCGGTATTTCATAACAATTCCTACCTCAATTTCAGTAACAACATTGTATGTATTGCCAATTGTTGCGGCTATAATTTTATTAGTAGCTGTTAATCTGCCTCCGAAAATTACACCATTGGTTTTGACTATTGTAATTTCATCTTCACATTCCAGATTGGAATTTCGTATTTCATTCTGCACATAAATACACCCTCCACATTTAACATTTTCGTTGGCTATATAACTTGTATGTAAATCCTCACCCACTTTTATTAGTGCTTTTCCTTCCCCTTTAATTCCATCCTTAACTCTAAGGGTTCCGCCACAATTAATATTTGCATTTTCGACCGCGCCTCTAACATCAATATTATATGGAGTTTCTACTGAGAATCCCGGTTTAACATCCTCTTTTATCTCAACGGCACTTTTAACATGAATATTTCCGGTGGAATAATCGACCGAACCATGCACCATGAAAAGTTTTTGCACTTCAATTGTACTTGTCCTGGAATCAAAAAGTACAACCCCTTCAATAGTAGATTTTATTAGCTGAGCATCATTCTGATCTCTATATGTACCCGAACCGGCTACTAAATCTGCTTCTTTACCCCTAATCCCGGGTAACAAATTTCCATGAATATCAGTCCCCGACTCACCAAGTGCAGCCGGAATTCTTCTTAATAAAGGAGCATCTTTTTCGACACTATGAACTAAATTTACCTCTTTGTAGTCTACGTGTCCATCTTCCCTAATTTGAGGTTTTAAAGATTTTTCAGTGGGGAAATAATATTCAAGATATCCATTCTCACCTACTTTAGGAGGTTTACCTTCAGCAACAAGAACTCTTTCCTCATCAACTTCACCATTGACAATTTTATTTAATGCCTCTTCAATTATCCCATATTTTATATCGGCGGTATCAAGCAGACTTTTTAAATAAGCCATTGTTAATGGAATTGCTTGATCAGGCTCAGAATCTTTTAAGACAATATTAGCCTTCATTCTTTTTTCAAGAATTTCCACCTTTGCGGTCTTTGAAATATTTTTAACTTCGTCCGACATATGGCATTGGTTTAATAATTAACACTAATTTAATATAGCAAAAAACTATATAAACTCCTTTTAGATTATATTATCGGAATTATTGAGTCGAACTTAAGGTTTGAGATCATATAGTTTCAAAAATCTTTGAATTTAGCTTTAATTTGTAGGAGTTGGAATAAAAAAGTCATGCCTTATAAATAAGACATGACTCCCTTTCATAACCAACAATTGGAAGATTAAACTTTTACTGTTTCATCGGCTTTTTGCATAACTCGATTAATGGTTTTATAGGGAAGACCATATATTTTAATAAACCCTTCGGCAGCTGTATGATCAAATTGATCAGCTGCGGTATAAGTGGCAAGCTCCGGATCATATAATGAATACGGGGAAGTTCTCGCCGATATTGTTACATTTCCTTTATAGAGTTTTAGTTTAACCATTCCGGTAACATTTTCTTGGGTTTTATCAACAAACGCTTGAAGCGCTTCTCTCAGAGGAGTGTACCAGAGCCCATTATATATTAGGTTAGAATACTCGCGTGCCACTAATGATTTATAATGAGCAACCGATTTATCGAGAGTGAGTCTTTCCAATTCTACATGAGCAAAATGAATAATTGTAGCGGCAGGTGCTTCATAAACTTCTCTTGATTTTATTCCCACCAATCTGTTTTCAATCATATCTATTCTACCTACAGCATTTCTTGCGCCAATTGTATTGAGCTCATCAACTAACGAAACGCAGTCCGTCTCTTTTCCATTTAATGAAACCGGTATTCCTTTAACAAATTCAAGAGTCACTTCTTCAACTTTGTTGGGAGCTTCTTCGGGAGATACAGTTATTTGATAAGCATCAGCTGGTGGTTCCATCATAGGGTCTTCCAACACACCGCATTCAATAGCAATTCCCCAAATATTTTCATCAATTGAATAGGGATTTTCTTTTGTAACAGAAACCGGGATATTATGTTTTGCGGCATAATCAATTTCTTCTTCACGGCTTTTAAATTCCCACATTCGTAACGGTGCTAAGTTAATTAGATCTGGAGCCAGTGCCGCGGCGGTCACTTCAAATCGAACTTGGTCATTTCCTTTTCCGGTACAACCGTGAGCAATCATATTTGCTCCCTCTTTCTTCGCAACCTCAACGAGTGCCTTTGCTAATAGTGGTCTGCCAATAGAACATGCCATTGGATAGGCTTCTTCGTACATTGCGCCGGCTTTTAGTGCGGGGAAAACAAAATCCTCCAAAAATTCTTTTCTTAAATCTTGAATATAAACTTTAGAAGCTCCGCTTTTTAGTGCTTTCGATTCAAGCCCAATTAAATCTTTTTTCTGTCCTAAGTTTCCTGTAATTGTAATTATTTCAGCATCGTAATTATTTTTTAACCAATGAACCATGATAGATGTATCAAGTCCGCCGGAATACGCTACTACAATTTTGTTTTTAGCCATTACTTCATTCCTAATATTGTTTTTAATTCTTCGATTGCTTTGTTAATTTTTTTAATTGAGTGAGGGATTGCAATTATCGTATCATCGCCAGCAATCGTACCCATAATTGCACTGTTATTTTGTTTATCAAGGTAGAGGGCTACACCTTGTGCTCTTCCAGGAAAAGTTTTAATAACAATTAATGTTTCATTTGAAGAGATTGATAAAACCTCATCGGCAATATGAAATTTTAATGTGGCTTCATTTCCTACAGCGCTTATTCTATAAATATGACCACTTGGCGAAGGAACTCTGGCGATCCCCAATTCTGTT
This sequence comes from Melioribacteraceae bacterium, assembly GCA_019638015.1. Classification (NCBI taxonomy): domain Bacteria; kingdom Pseudomonadati; phylum Ignavibacteriota; class Ignavibacteria; order Ignavibacteriales; family Melioribacteraceae; species Melioribacteraceae bacterium. The sequence goes on from JAHBUP010000001.1 coordinate 3,777,325, forward strand.
AAATCACGCGACAATGTAGCTTGCGTAACCTCCACTCCCTTCTGCTCTAATAATTTTTGAAGCTCAGCTTGATTTGAAATTTCCAATGATGAAATCAAGTTTTTAATTAGCCCATGCCGTTTTTGAATTTCTTCCAATTTCTTGCTCATAATTCCTCTTGTTTATTTTTATTCGGATACTATTTCTGTACCTATTCCCTCTTGAGTAAATATTTCGAGTAGTAATGCATGGGGGACACGTCCATCAATTATATGAATCTTTTGTACTCCGGAATCTAAGGCTGCGAGAGCCGATTCAACTTTTGGAATCATACCACCACTAATGATGCCATTTGATATCATCTCTTGAGCTTCCGATTGAGTTAAATGTGAAATTAAATTTCCTTGATTATCCTTTACACCTTCAATATCTGTAACAAATACAAGCTTTGTCGCGTTTAGCGAAGCAGCGATTGGACCGGCGGCTATATCCGCATTAACATTATATATTGTTCCAAGGTCATCAACGCCAATGGGAGCAATTACCGGAAGGAATCCATCATTTAACAAATTTCTTATAAGTGTTGTATTTATATTTTTAACTTCGCCAACAAGTCCAAGTTCTTCATTAATTTGTTTAACTTGAACTGTGTTCGCGTCAATTCCACTTATGCCTACTGCCCGTCCGCCATGAATATTTATTCTTCTAACAATATCTTTATTTATTGAACCTGCCAGAACCATTTGAACAACGTCGCGCATATCCTCATCTGTATATCTCTGTCCATTTACAAATTTTGTATCTATACTTAATTTATCTGCGAGATTAGTAATTTCTTTGCCACCTCCATGAACTACAACTACTTCAATTCCAATTTTACGAAGAAGAGTTACATCTTGAGCAACCATTGCTTTTAAATTTTCTTCGGTCATAATTGCACCGCCATATTTAATCACAAAAGTTGTATGCTCAAACTGTTGAATAAATGGAAGCGCTTCTATTAACACATCTTCTTTTCTGTATGAAGGGGCTGTCATGATCTATAGCTCCCATTAATTTTAACATACTCTTCCGAGAAATCGCAAGTCCAAACGGTGGCGCTTCCGGTTCCTGCATTTATTTTTAGATCTAAAAAAATTTTATCTGACTTGAGGGTTGCATTAGCTTCAGGAATAGAGAGCATAACATTATAATTTTTATCGAGAATTTTTATTCCATTAATATAGATTTGGAAATCATCCGGATTGAAATTAATACCTGAATAACCTACTGCTGCGAGTATTCTTCCCCAATTAGCATCCTCCCCGTGAATAGCAGTTTTTACTAAAGGTGAGAGAGCAACTGTTCTGGCAGCCTTTTCTGCATCTGTTTCTGTTAATGCGCCTTCAACTGTAATTTCAACTAACTTTGTAGCGCCCTCTCCATCTTTTACAATATCAATAGATAATTTTTTTAGAAGCTCATAAAGATGGTTTTCAAAAATTTGATATTCATTGCTTCCTTCGCTTATTTCTACTTCGGAAGCTCCATTAGCTAATATTAGTACCATATCATTAGTGCTGGTGTCACCATCAACAACTATTCTGTTAAAAGTTTTATCGCATGTATTTTTTAAAAGGGTTTGAAGAACAGTATTTTCAATTGCGGCATCCGTAGTTAAAAATGCAAGCATTGTAGCCATATTAGGGTGAATCATTCCCGAACCTTTCGAAATTCCTCCAATGCTAACTTGCTTACCAAGTATTTCAAAAGTTGTAGAATAGGATTTTATAAAAGTATCGGTTGTTAAAATTGCTTCGGCGGCTGTTAAGTTATCATCATCGCTCAGAGTTTCATAAACTTGTGGTATTCCACTTATAATTTTATCCATCGGTAAATTTTCACCGATAACTCCAGTGGAAGATACAAAAACTTCTCTCGCAGAAACTCCTAGCACTCTTGCAGTTGCTTCACTCATTGTAATTGCATCATTATATCCTTGTAAACCTGTGCAAGCATTTGCATTTCCGCTGTTGCATAATATTGCGCGAAATTTTGGAGTTTTAGCCAAGTACTCCTTGCAAACAATCACAGGCGCTGCCTGCACCTTATTAAGTGTAAAAATTCCGGCTGCTGTTGCTGGAAAATCTGAAACAATTAGAGCTAAATCTTTTTTCATTTTTTTAATACCGCAATGAATACCTGCGGATTTAAATCCTTTTGGAGCGGTTATTCCCTTTTTTACTGAGGTTTCCATTATTGATTCAATTTCCATTTCATTATACCTTCATTTTGCATTAATCCGAACATAATGTTCATGTTTTGAACCGCTTGCCCGGCGGCACCTTTTATTAAATTATCAATGGCAGATATTAGTACTAAAGTATCGTCATCAAGAACCGACCAGCTTATATCGCAGAAATTCGTGTAATTGACATCTTTTAGTTCCGGTACATTTTGTTCTGATAATCTTATGAACATTTTATCCGAATAATATTTTGAATAAATATTCTTTATAGTTTGAAAATTATTACCCGAGTTTAATTTTGCATGAATAGTTGTGTATATTCCACGTGTTACAGGAAGCAGATGCGGAATAAATGAGAAGGAAGCTTTTTTCTTCCCAATATCATTTATGTATTTATCAATTTCAGGGATGTGCTGATGAGTGCCAACTTTATAAGCTCGAACACTTTCATTAACTTCACTGAAAAGCATGTTCGAGGAGAGTGATTTTCCCGCACCGCTAGTTCCGCTGTAAGACACTATACTGATTAATTCATCAGCAAGTATATTTTCCCTAATTAGTGGAAGTAACGGTAAAAGAACACTTGTCGGATAACACCCCGGGTTTGCCACTAACCGAGCACTCTCTATTAGTTTTGAATTCCATTCACTTAATCCATAAACGGCATATTTCAATAGTTCAGGAGCTGTGTGTTCATGCTTGTAATATTTTTTATAGATGGTTGTATCGTCAAGTCTAAAATCTCCACCAAGATCAATAACCTTAATTCCAGCATTGTAAATTTTTGCAATAATTTCCATCGATTGCCCGGACGGAAGAGCTACAAATACAATATCGAGTCCGGTAAGTTTTGATTCTTCAAATAATTCAATTTCATGTGAGATTATTCCACGCAGATTTGAGTGAACATTTTCAATTCTGCTACCAACAGTTGAATGCCCGAAGAGTTTTACAATTTCAGTTTCTGAATGATTTAGGAGAATTTTAATCAATTCAGACCCTGAATAACCTGCGGCTCCAACTATACCAACTTTAATCATTTTACGCATTTTCCAAAATTGAGGGAATAATTATACATTATTATGCATAAATATCCAAGAGAATAATTTTGTCTTATTTTATTATCTCATCTCAGTAATCCTATCAAAACTTATAAATTGTGTTATAAACCAAATTTTCATTTAATTTTGTGTAAAAATTACTGGAGTATTTGTGAGCAAGTTCAAATTTGTAATTAAGCGGAGCGGAGCGGTTGTTCCATTTAATACCGAAAGAATTTCTAATGTTATTTATAGAGCCGCCGTAGCTGTCGGCGGTAGAGATAAAGAAAGGGCTGAAGAACTGTCACATAAAGTAATTGATATGATGAATGAAAAATTTGATGATGGGTACAAACCTCACGTTGAAGAAATTCAGGATATCGTGGAAAAAGTATTAATAGAACAGGGACATGCCAAAGTTGCCAAAGAATTTATTTTATACAGAGAAGAAGCCGCAAGAAGAAGGGCCGAAGATTACCGCCACTTTTCTAAACCATCCGAGTATATCCCCTGGGGAAAAGTATGGCGCTCTCTCGATTGGGCTGTATCTCACGATCTTCATAAAACAGAACTCCTGAACGAGAGAATTAAAAAGGGGGAATTTGCACAAATCGTGCATGAATCCGAAACTGCTTATGAAGCTCAATTAGATTTGGGAGCGGAACTTATTAAAGAAAGAAGTAACGAACTAAAAATGGTGATGGTGAGCGGACCCTCATCTTCAGGAAAAACTACCACAACATTAAAACTGGAACAACGGCTTAAAAAAATGGGAATGAGCTTCGTTCCGCTTGTTGTTGACCACTACTTTTTTGATCTCGAACTCCACCCAAAAGATGAATTTGGTGATTATGATTTTGAAACTCCGCAAGCTCTCGATCTCGAAATGATTAATGATCACTTAAAAAAACTAGCCGCCGGCGAACTTGTTAAAATTCCTTATTATGATTTCAAAACCGGGAAAAGACACTTAGAACAATCACCTCTGCAAATAAAGGAAAATGAAGTATTGTTGATTGATAGTCTGCATGGCTTATATCCTGAATTCAGCAAAGAAATTCCGGCATCTCAAAAATTCAAATTATACCTTGAGCCGCTTCTTCAAATGAAACAACCACATGGCGAATATATTCGCTGGACAGATTTAAGATTAATCCGACGCATGCTTCGAGATTCTGTACATCGGGCATATAATCCGGAGCAAACCTTACTTCATTGGCACTATGTTCGTTCTTCAGAAAAAAGAACAATTCTTCCATATTGTAATAGCGCCGATTATATAGTAAATACATCGATGGCATACGAAATGCCAATATACAGACCTAAACTGTTAATTTATTTTGAAGAGTGGACTAAAAAGTATGAGGGGAATCCTCTAAGAGAAGATGCATTTATTAGGGCTAAACGTACTATGGAAATGCTAAAAGCAATTGAACCGGTTGAGGATGATTCTCCAATTCCTGGAGATTCTGTGCTGAGGGAATTTATTGGCGGAAGCACTTTGCATTATCATTGATAAAACAACATGAATAAACTGTTAAATATTTTCAAGAATAATAGAGAGTGGTCAAATTCTGTTAGAGCACAAGACCCACTATTTTTTGAAAAATTGATTGATCAGCAAAATCCCGAATATTTATGGATTGGCTGTTCGGACAGCCGGGTGCCCGCTAACCAGATTGTTAATTTACTTCCGGGTGAGTTGTTTGTTCACCGAAATGTTGCTAATGTTGTTGTTTACACAGATCTCAACTGCCTCTCTGTAATTCAATATGCAGTTGATGTATTAAACATTAAACATATAATTGTGTGTGGACACTACGGATGCGGCGGCGTTGAAGCTGCATTTAGAAATGAGAGACATGGATTGGTTGATAACTGGTTCATGCATATTCGTGATATTCAGGAAAAGCATAAAAATTTGATTAATAAGGGAGTAAATAAACAAAATCAGATAAATTTACTCTGTGAATTAAATGTGATTGAGCAGGCAATTAATGTTTGCCAAACAACAGTCGTTCAGGATGCTTGGGAAAGAGGAAAAACCCTTACGGTTCATGGGTGGATTTATGGATTACATGATGGACTCCTAAATGACCTAGGTATATGTGTTTCAGATAAAAGTGAAATAAATGACGCCCATTCTATTGCTGTGAGTTCTTCGTATGAAACTTTTTTAAATAGAGAGGAATGATTATGGACATATTTATGCAGGCTGCAATTGATGAAGCTGTAAATGGTTTGAATGAAGGAGGAATACCTATTGGTTCAGTAATTGTTTATAAGGGAGAAATAATTGGGCGCGGACATAATCGGCGTGTTCAGAGCGGAAGCGTTATCCTTCATGGCGAAATGGATGCATTTGAAAATGCGGGAAGACAACCAGCTTCTGTTTACAAAGAATGTATCCTTTATACTACTCTTTCCCCCTGCCCAATGTGTAGCGGTGCAATTTTACTTTACGGAATTCCAAAAGTAATAATCGGTGAAAATAAAACTTTTATGGGCGAGGAAGAACTTTTAAAATCACGTGGTGTTGAAGTAGAAGTTCTTCAAAATGAAAATTGCATTGAACTAATGACATACTTTATAAAAGATAACCCAGCCTTGTGGAATGAAGATATTGGAGTCTAGGAAAACTAAATAAGAGTTATTAATTGAAAATTAGCCAGAAGTCGCAGCTGGATATCTTGATCATACTTTCGTCTTCCAAACTTGATATAGAATACCGAATATTTACTTTATCAATAATTATTAATTAATACTTGAATTAGTGTTGAAATAATGAATTACAAATCAAAAGATTCACACTTTAAGTATAGGATGAATTACCCCAAAATTTTTGTAATTTGTATTTGGCTTATTAAAGAATAAGCCAGTAATAAAAATATCATCAATACATTCTCTGAAAGGAAATATAAGCACAACCCACCATCTTTTTGCTCGCAACAGTATTCTATCAAATAGATGATTTTCTCATTTGTGTTATAAAGAATATATGAAAAATTTCTTAGGTCACTCGTTTCACATTCCGGTTTTAGGCGTTGCCTATTCGGTGGATGCTCCAATAAAGGTAGCTAAATATGGGATTTCTTCAGTCATTTCAATTATTGATGATGGACTTATGGAACTCCTTCGAAAATATTATCTTGAATTAAACAATCAAGAATACATACAGATAAAAGCCAACGAGGAGGATTCGAGAGCCAGAAGAATTACAGCTTATCTAAATATGGTTGACAAAATAGTTGAATACAGTTTTGCTGATCTCAAAAACTCTCCCTTCGAAAAAGGAACCGAGATAAGTAAATATTTTGAAATGCTCCCCGAGTACTCAATACTTAAGAAAAAATATAATTTAATGCTGGCTACAAATAATTTATCCGAGAAGGATGAAGCCCAGCGTATGCTTCGACCTATGATAACACCTGGTTCTATTGATGTTAATATTATGACCAAGCTTGATAAAACTAATTATGATAAATCTAATAATGAATTGTCGGTGCAATATAACGACGCTCATTCTGCATTACGTGGCTATGCAAACAGTACACTCGACAGCTCAATAATATTTTCTGCGGGAATGAATCCTCGTCTTTATAGCTATCTCGAATCGTTGGAGGCATTTTATCCTGATGGAAATTCAAAATTTAAGAAACGGGTTGTGATTAAGGTGAGCGATTTCCGTTCGGCGCTAATTCAGGGAAAGTTTTTAGCAAAAAAAGGAATATGGGTATCGGAGTTTAGAGTTGAATCTGGTTTGAACTGCGGTGGACATGCTTTTGCGACTGATGGTTATCTACTAGGCCCTATTCTTGAGGAATTTAAAACCAGGAAAAACGAACTGTTTGAGAGTTTAAGAGAGATATATACTCAATCACTTCTCCGAAAAGAGATTTTAATCAATGATTTAATGTTGAATATTAAAATTACTGTGCAGGGAGGAGTTGGTAAAAAATCGGAACACGACTTTTTGCTGAGGCATTATGGAGTTGATTCTGTTGGCTGGGGAAGTCCTTTTCTTTTAGTTCCTGAAGTAATGAATATTGACGACTATACATTGCAGCTTATTTGTAACGCAAAGGAAGATGATTATTATTTAAGTAATGTATCACCGCTCGGAGTACCTTTTAATAATTTAAGGGGGAACAGCAAGGATAATGAAAAGCAAGCAAGAATTGATGAAGGAAAACCAGGCAGTCCCTGTCCTAAAAAGTTTTTAGTATCTAATAGGGATTATACTGATAAACCAATTTGTACAGCATCCTTAACTTATAATAAGAAGGTGGATAATTTAAAAGAAGATCCGGATGAAGCTGAGAGTTATCAAGGAATTTATGATAATGCTATTGAAAAAGCATGTTTATGTGAAGGATTAACTTCTACCGCTTTAATAGTAAAGAAGATAGAAATGGTAAAGCAAAGTTTGGCGGTATCTGTATGTCCCGGACCAAACCTCGCGTATTTCTCGAAAGTTGCAACATTGAAAGAAATGGTTGATCATATTTATGGGCGTGTTAATTTGATTACTCATTCTAACCGTCCAAATTTATTTATTAAAGAACTTTCGCTTTATATAAATTATCTAGAAAATAAGATTGACGAAAAGGTTAGAAACGTTACTGCTCATAAGGATGAGTTTATTTTAACATTCCACAAAAACCTTGCGGAAGGAATTAAGTATTATCAAAATTTAATTCCCGAGATAATTGAGGAGAGCGATAAAGTTCGCAAATCTATTAGAGAAGAATTGGATTTACTTGAACAAAAATTACACTCCTTTTCTTTTGTCTCGGCGTGATAATAATTTCATATCTCAAGAAAAGAATTTGAATATAGAAATTCATTCTGACGATTTTCTCACAAAGATTATATTATTATGTTTTTCATTACTAAATTGCATTAATTCTTATAAGAAAAAGATGGCTGAACAATGAAAAACAAAAAGCTTTTCAATGTTTTACTACTCGTATTAATCAATTTCGCACTACAAGCATGCATGCCGGGGTCAGGTAACTCTAGCGAAAATAATCCGGCTGGTTTTTTTACTGGTGTATGGCATGGGTGGATTGCTCCAATTTCATTAATTGTTGGTTTCTTTGAAAGTGAAGTTCGTATTTACGAAATTTATAACACCGGATGGTGGTACGATTTAGGTTTTTATGCTTCCATTATCAGCGGTTTCGGCGGACTCTCTCTCTTTAGAAAGAAAAAAGAAGAGTGAAATAAAGCTAGAAGTGAAGCACCAACAGATAAAATCAAAGTTGATTTTGTACCTGTTTTTTATTCAGTATATAATCTCGGAACTCTCGTATTTATGTTGGTAAGGATTTCATAAGGAATTGTATTTGCCCAATCAGCTAATTCCTCAACTGAAATTAGATTGTTTCCATCTTTACCTATTAGTATTACTTCGTCATTATTATACGCAGTCCCACTCTCAATATTAACGACTATTTGATCCATCGATATTGAACCAACTACAGGATATTTTACCCCACGAAGCAATACCTTTGCCTTGTGACTCATGCTTCTAAAATATCCATCCCCGTATCCAACCGGAATTGTAACTGCCCTAACATTATGATCGGTCTGCCACGTAGATCCATACCCAACCGGATGATTTGGTTTAATAACTTTAAAATAAACCACGTGTGATTTCCAAGTTAATGCCGGAATTACCCCCAAAATATTATTCACCTCGTTAGATGGCATAACACCATAAAGCATAATACCTGGGCGTACCAAATCCAGGTTTGCTTCTGAAAGCTGAACAATTCCTCCTGAATTCGAAATATGTTTTATTGGGGCAGGAAGAGATATTTTATCATAGTATGATAATACCTCATCGAATCTTTCAAGTTGAAGTTTGGAATATGACGCATCTGCTTTATCAGCATTAGCGAAATGAGAATAGATACCTTCAACAATTACATTTCTATATTTTAAACTCGCTTCAATAAATTTTTCTGCGCTATAATAATGAACACCAAGCCGCTCCATTCCAGTATCAATCTTTAAATGTACTTTTGCCTTAATATTTATAATACCCGCCGCTTCATCAATCTGTTTTAATTTGTCAATTGAGGATGCGGTTATTGAAAGATCGTGTTTAAGAAATAAAGGTATTTGATTACCAAGTATTCCGCCAAGAACTAATATTGGGATAGTAATCCCGCGTTGGCGTAAAAGGATTCCTTCTTCAAGGACTGCAACTCCAAGACTTGCGGCATTTAATTCCTGCATTAGTTGAGCAACTCTAACCAAACCGTGTCCATATGCATTTGCCTTTAAAATTGGCATAACCTTGGCAGGTGCGACGAATGAGCTTATTTTATTAAAATTCTCTTTTAAAGTTGTAAGGTTAATGACCAAATGTGTTGGGCGGATAATTTCATCAATACTTATTGTTGGCTGGTTCGATAATTCATTCATTTTAATATTTATTAATTATTTAAAGTTAACTTTTTACAAAACAATATTGCTTATATCTGCAAGTATTTCCTTTGTTTTTTTGTATCGTTTCTCCTGATCTTTTTCAATACACTTCATGATGATTGCCTCCAAGGATTTAGTAACCGCAGGATTTAATTTTGACGGTAATTCAGGTTGAGTATTAAAAATAGAATGAATAAGCGCTATTTCATTTTCACCGGTAAAAGGTAGCTTATTTGCAACAAGCTGATAAAGAATAACACCAAACGAAAAAATATCTACACGTTGATCAACTTGAAGATTAGTGACTTGCTCAGGCGCAACATATCCAAGAGTTCCAATTACTGTTCCGAGCGACGTCATTGTTGTTACCAGCGGTGATTTCGATAATCCAAAGTCCATAATTTTTAATTGATTATTCTTGTCGAACATAATATTCGAGGATTTCAAATCTCTATGAATTATATCATTAGAATGAATCGCATCCAGCCCCGAGCAAATTTGTTGAGCAAAATTAATTGCATCCTCAATTTTTACTGGATAATTGTTTTCGATAAAGTCTTGTAATGTTCCGCCACCTAAATATTCCATGGCAATAAATGAATGTTCCTTCGATTCACCATATTCATATATTTTCACAATGTGGGGATGCTCTAAAGATGAGAGCAGTCTTCCCTCTGCCGCTAATCTCTTACGGTTTTCTTCATCTTTTAGGAGATGAGAGTTTAGAATTTTTACTGCAACAATATTATTTGTCTGTGTATCTATTGCTTTAAATACTTTCCCCATTCCCCCAACACCCAGAGTTTCCAATAATTTATAGTGCGATATAAATTTACTTTCTCGTTCTTCAATAAATTTGGACATCACAAAAATAAATCCCATGCCCAACAAACTAATAGGTATAAAAGTAAATGCTAGAGAAGTTAGTAATTCTCTCTCTACATTAAGATGAACCAGAATAAGATAGATCGTTACATAACAGAATACAAAATACCAGCTTACTACAATATTTTTTGCTTTGGTCTTTCTGCCATAGAAAATCATAAAACTCATAATAAGTAAGGAAATAAAAAACTTTACGGTTTCAATTCTCCATTCAACAAGAATAATGGTACGCATCAACGATTTTCTTAATAAAACAAAATGGTGGGCAAAAAAACTTGATTCGACTACGTTGTATTTTTTATTCTTCTCAACTTCATCAATTCGTTTAATAATGCCGGAAGGAAAAATAATTTTCAATTTATAATTTAGTTGTGGATTAATACCAAAATGAGTCTCAAATAAATTTTGCTGTGAAATTGCACTTGAACCAATTCCAAATTCTTGCAGTGATGAATAAGCCGTTTTACCATTAGTATAAAATGCCTCTAAAATAATTTTAGTACCAATTGCCGTTCGATTGCTAACATCACTATTAAGTTCTACTTTTATGTAGTTATTATTGTAAGAATTATTGCGATATAAAACCGCTCTATCCCCCGAACCTAGCGCTGATCTCGAACTTCCGATATACAAATCAAGATCCCCATCCTTATCAATATCTGCAAACGAGGGGGAACCCACAAACCCAATTCCAACCTGCTCACTCACTTCCATAAATTTTAATTGCGGTGAATTTAAGTAAAGTTTGCTTCCAACAAATATATCTCGCCATCCGTCATTGTTTACGTCAGCTACATTAATAATACCATTTGTAGGTTCTGGATGAAATTGTACTTCCGATAAATCTGCCGCCTCCGTTACATCATAAAATGAAGCATCTCCATTGTTTAACAAAAGCTGGAGCCTTTTTTCATTATTAAATACAATCAAATCGGAATGACCATCGTTATTGATATCATTTGCCACCACACTGTAAGTACTCAATGAAGTGTTAGAGAAAAAAGCTGCATCACGCTTTTCTTCGAATTTAAAATCACCTTTATTGAGGTATAGAAATAGATGCTGTCCTTCTAACGAGGCTTTATAACTTATTAAAATATCAACCAGTCCATCATTATTTAAATCGCTAAATGTTGCGCTATACGATCTATGATTGATTAATTTTTTAATACCGCTCGAATTAAATACATTTGTAAATCTTCCGGCTCCATTATTCTTTAGAATAATATCTTCATAATTATAATTGGCGATATAAACATCGAGATTCCCATCATTATTAAAATCAATCAAGGATCCCGATGCGATTGTATTTTCTGTTGAGATATTTTTTAGCGGAAGTTTGCTGCTCGTTGTATTATCACTAAATCCAAAACCACTCTCACCAAACTTGACACTGTAATTGATATCGTCCAGCACCTCAATAAAATCATTATAACCATCATTATTTATATCGCCAGTCATTGCAATTGGATATTTATAACCATTTTCTTTTGAAGCAGTCTCTCTATCAATTTCCGAGAATTGGTTACCCGATTTATTTTGGTATAGAATATTTGGACCATCTTCCGACAAAACAAATAGTTCGGGAAGATCATCATTATCATAATCCAAAAATGTAGCTGCTCTTCCCTCTTTTCTTATTGAGGCTTGCGCTGTTATTTCAGAAAATGAAAATTTTAAGTTTTGGGAATTAGTATATATTCCATTATCCCCAATTACCCATATTCTAAATGCACCGCCAGCTTCTTTAACAACATCAAGATCAACAAATATATCATCGATGGTATTTATTGAATTATCCTGCTTCCAATTTTCACCATCATACTTTAAAAGAGTTGACCGATTACCGCAAATCCATGCATTCATTTTATCATAAGCAACAACAGAATTTAGAGCAACCCTTACTCCCGATTCAATCTGCTTCCACTCGCCATTTTTATATTGAAGAATTGTTCCCTGTTCACCAACTATCCATCCATTGTTTTCATCAATCATCGCGATACTAAATAAGTCGCGACTAACATTAGATTCAACTAAATTCCACTGCCCTTTCATGAATTTTAGAATTATTCCCTTTTTCCCCACTGCCCAGCCAGAAGTATCTGAAAGCATTTGAACATCGTGCAAATCTCCCATCAAATAGCTAGAACCACTATCATTTTTTACTGGACTCTGGAATTCATTCCAAGATGATCCGTCATAATAAATGATGTTACCCCGCTGCCCAACTAAAAATGCTTTTCCTGTTTGAGTTGTTGAAATTCCAAGCCACATCGCCCAATCAATATTATCCCACATTACTTTTGGAAGGGGCATCTCTTTAATTAAATTTTCTTTAAATGATTTTAAATGTGGTTTATATGATTCGTAATGAGTGCCATGATGAATAAACCAAATTGATCCGTCAATTCTTTTTTCTATTAATGGAAAATCAGAGTAATCATATTCGGCAAAGGAATTCCATTTCCCATCTTTAAAGATCATTGCCTTTCCCTTAATATTAAAGCCCTTACCCCGCGAAATAGCGTAACCATAATCTTCATTGATCATTATAATTTTTGCACCAAGGTCAACCTTTGCCTGGCGGAACCAGATTTTGGAGTTGGTGTTATTAACCACCGATCGAGTTTCTTCTTTTTGAATTTCACAGCCTGCAAGAAGAAGTAAGATTAATAATGAAAATATTTTATGACTAGGAAGATTCATCATGGTTTAATTTTGTCATCAATTTTATTCTTGATTCCATACCGGCATTTCCTTGCAGCCCCCCGGTATGAAGTGCAACGATATTTGATCCCTTATTAAAGTAACCCTTTTTTAATAGATCTTGAATTCCAAACATCATCTTGCCGGTGTAAACATAATCGAGTTGAATTGAGTTTAACTTCTCAAATTCTTCGATAAACATTATCAAATCATTATTAATTTTGGCATATCCTCCAAAATGATAACCACACTTGATTTCCCAATTCCCGAAATCTTGTTTTTCACAATTTGATAAATTTTGCTTTGTCTGTTCAATCAAAAAGTCTCCACCTTTTAAAGCGGAGAAGCCGACTATTCTTTTATCATTTGATGATCCGGCTATCACTCCAGAAATTGTTCCGGAGGTTCCGCACGCGGTACATATGTAATTGTAATCAATGTCGATTAATGCTGGAATTTCTGAACACCCTTTTACTGCGAGACAATTTGTTCCCCCTTCCGGAATGATATAAACTTTACCAAACTGTTCAACTAATTTTTCTTGAAAAGTATTTGTGTGCTTTAATCTATAATTGCTTCTATTTATATAAACCAATTTCATTCCGCAGCTCGCGGCAAATTGTAATGTTGGATTTAATGGAAGGTGTTCCTCACCGCGAATGATCCCAATTGTATCAAATCCAAATTCTTTCCCGGCCGCCGCAGTTGCGTATATATGATTTGAATAAGCGCCACCGAAAGTTAAAATAGTTTTTAATCCGAGTTTACGCGCTTCACTCAAATTGTATTTTAGTTTAAACCATTTGTTACCAGAGATAAATGGATGGATTAAATCGAGTCTTTTTATATAAACTTTATTAAGAGAAATTTCCCCAGGAAGTTTAACCTCCTGGAAAGGCAGTTTAGCTTCTTCGTTCAGATACTCTTCAAACATTATTCGTATTCAACTTCGGCAAGTTCCAAAATATATTTTGGAGTTCTAGGCTCACCGGCAAAAAACTCCCTATTTTCACCCCTTGTTAAAGCCCATCTGTCAATCCACGAAATTCCGGCGCCGCCGGTAAATTCATCTTCCGATTTATACGCTTCGTCTTTCAAGGATTCTTCCAATGTTATAAAACGATAACCCTCATCTCGAATCATTTTACATAGCTCATTAAAATAGTCGGCGTTTAATGTATTGGAATGAATTAACAATATGTGTGAAATATTTCTTGAGAAAAGTTTTTGCGATTGCGATTCATAAAAACGGATTTTATCACGCAGATAAATAAGATATTCTTGGGCCACTTTTTTAGCTTCGGATATTTTGCCATTTTCTACTGCGTTCCAGTAAGCGGCGGCAAACACCCATTCGGAATTATCAATAGTTACCGGGGCAATTTCGTAATTATGGTCACGCAAAAAGTTTGTAATTGAATCACGCTTACCAATTGTTCTTCCTGTTTGAAGAAACGGATGACGGAAAAATCTCATTCTTGTGTTTTTTTCTTCAAGAAGTTTATTCGTAATTAGTTCTCCTTTAAGAACATCCTTTGTGTATTCCTCAAATGAAATTTGATTTGCGCTTCTATGTGAATATGTATGATTCCCTAATTCTATTTCCGCATCTATCCATTTTTTTAGAATTGTGATTCGTTCATTATCAATTATCCCGTTAACCACCAATTTACCCTCATTAACGAATGCCGTTGCGGGTATTTTTTCTTCCTTAATTTTGTTAATAAGTTTGGTAACAATTTTATCCATTTCTTCATTGGAAACACGGTTTGAAAAATTGAAGGGCAGATCGTCAATTGTAACCGACATCTGTTTGTTAATTGTCTGCGCGTAAATCGATACCGACAAAACAAGAATGGATAATAATATTTTCTTCACTCCTTAATCCTTTCTCTATTTGGATTGATATTTTATTTTGCCATCTATTATTGTGTAAAGAACTTTTGTATTTAATATTTCTTCATCGCTGCAATTGAGCAAATCATTTGAAAGTACAGTCAAATCAGCGAGCATTCCGGGTTCAATTTTCCCCTTAATATTTTCCTCGAACGACGCGTAAGCTCCATTTGTTGTATAGGATTTCAGCGCTTCCATTCTGGTCATTTTTTGGTCGGGATAGAATACTGATCCATCAGCCGATTTACGAGTAACTGCTGAATAAAAACATTTAATTGGGTCCACATCTTCCACAGGGGCGTCGGTGCCATTGCAAATTACAGCACCCGATTCGATTAATTTTTTCCAAACATATGCGCCCTCTTTTGCTCTTGTGTCTCCTAATCTTTCATCCACGAATGAAGCATCTGAAGTACAGTGCACAGCCTGCATTGCCGCAATTACTCCATGTTTTGCAAACCTATCAATATCCTCATTTGAAATATGCTGGGCATGCTCAATGCACCATCGAAAATCTTTTATATCTTTATTCTGATTAAAAACTTGCTCATAAATATCAAGAACCTCTCTGTTTGCTCTATCACCAATTGCGTGAATTCTCATCTGGAAACCATTTGCTGCTGCGACTTCGCTAATCTTTTTTAATGTTTCTACAGGAGTTACATTTGAGCCAATATGATTTTTAAGATCCGAATATGGCTCTAACAGCCAAGCACCGCGAGAACCTAGAGCGCCGTCACTATACTGTTTTATTGAACGAACTGTTAAAAAATTATCTCCATAACCAATCAATTTATAATTGGTAAGTTTTGCCTCTATATTTTCAATAGTTTCACCAATCATTACATTTAAGCGGATCGGTAATTTTTTTTCATCGGCAAACTTTTTAAGAATATCGATTACCTCAAAAGTTTCTCCCGCGTCATGAAATGATGTAATTCCCTTTTTTAAACAATCTTCAGAAGCCAATTGAACCTGCATATAATAATCTGCTAATTTTTCTTCATCTGTTCTTTTATTTAGGTAATTGTTATATGCTTTAGTTACAAGCAGTTCGGCATTTTCTTCAAATACACCAATTGGGTTTCCATTATTATCTTTAATAATAGTTCCCCCCTCTGGATTTTTTGTTGCTCTTGTAACTCCGGCCATTTCCATAGCTAATAAGTTTGCGAAAGTCGCGTGTCCGCTTGCGTGCGAAAGTAGCACTGGATTATTCGGAGAAATCTTACTCAGCATATCATGAATGGGATATCCATGAACATTTGGTTTAGGTGCCGAGCTAAATTTTTCTTGATGCCATCCACGACCAATAATCCACTCATTCGGCTTGGATTTAGCAACCGCTTCCTCAACAATTTTTACTATGCTTTCCCAATTGGCCGCATTTCGTAAATCAAGAATTCTTAAAGATTCTCCCAATCCTAAAAAATGAGCATGACTTTCAATAAATCCGGGAATAACCGTTTTACCCTTTAAATCAATTTTAACAGTTGAACCGCCTATATAATTCTTCGCTTCATCATTACTGCCAATCCAAATAATTTTATTTTCTTTTATAGCTACTGATTCCGCAATAGGGTATTTCTCCGAAACAGTTACGATATTTCCATTAGTAAGGATTAAATCGGCTTCCAAAATGGGTTTGTTATTTTGCATACATCCCACCATAATTATTGATAGTAATGATAAAGCTATTTTCGAAAATATTTTGGTATTCATGACTTTCCTCTAATATCTTATTTCAATTGCCGCTTCAAAAATATAATCGTATGGTTTTAAAGAGTTGCTTTTTTTGATGAAATCGTAATCAATAATAATTTTTGATCCTTGAAGAAAATTATATGCGGCGCCAACTATTGTCCGCTTTGAAATGACTTCCCGTGATGATATTTCTGAATTAAAATAATCATATCGTGCAAATAAACTAAAAGGAAGATTAGGGATATTAAAATTGCCGAACAATGAATAACCACTATTTATAGGTGCTATTCCATCTGTATCAATATTTCTACCATCCTCGAAACCTCTTCCCTTGTATATGCTTGCCGTAGTTGTTAATAATTTTGTTTCGAATGAAGTAAATAGAGAATGAAGATTATGATTTGGTGATGATTCAATGTTTCCTTTTCCGAGGGCACCAATGTACGTAAGTTGAAATCCAGTTAGTAATTCAGGAAGAGGTCTTATTGATAATCTTCCTTCAAGCAATTTATTTTCATTTTTTTCAATTGCGTGATATCCTCCTCCGTTATAAATACCAAAGGATAAACTTCCATATTTACCCGGGAAATTTTTGTTAACCTCTTTTTTGTACTCATCATCAAGTTCGCCCCCAAATAATGATTGAAAAGTAATCCCATAATCAGCAGAACTTAATATTCCATAACGTTCTAAAAACATTGAACCCTGAACCCGATATGGATTTATCGATTGTTCAAAATCGATCCAAGGACGGCTAACAAGCCCAAAATCGATTTGCGGAGAAGTCAGCAATCCAATATTCTCAAATTCATACTTGAGAAAACCATATTTCAATCTTATTTCTATATCTCCCTCCCCATCCCCTTCGCGATCAACAGAAACATCTTGAGTAAATCTTGCTGATAAATTTTTATTAAAGGTTTTTTTAAATGTGATATATCCCCGTTTCAAAAGAAATTCATTATCGGTTACACCTCCTTTTCTTCCGCTCTGATAACCCAAATACCACTGCCCCGATATTGATATTCCATTCATAAGTTTTTGTATAGTTTCAGTTAGCGAATTTGTTTCTTCCTGACTATAAATCTTACTGCTAGTCAGAGTAAAACATAACATTGTAATAAACAAAATTAACGTTCCTTTTTTGTACATCTCTTCTCTCTAATTCATTTGTAGTATTTTATTTTCTGTTAACTAATATAACACCGCTAATAATTATTAATCCGCTTATAAGTGTAATAAGAGTAATTTCTTCCGAAAGTAATATCCATGCAGAAAAGAAAGTAATAAATGGCTGGATATACAAAAATGCTCCAACCTTATATGCCTCCATTTCGGCCAATGATTGAGCCCACAATACATATGCGATTCCCGAGCAGAATATTCCAAGAAATAATATTGCAACCCAGTAATCAGTCGCCAGGTTTGCAACCGCATCAAAATTTTGAGAGTTGATCGTGAAAGGCGAAATAATGATAGCCATAAATAAAAACTGAAAAAGTATTGTCATTATAGGGGGATAATTAACTGTAATTTTTTTACCAACAATAGAATATACCGCCCAGGTGAGAGTACTTCCCAGAACAAGGAAATCCCCTTTATTCGAAATAAAACTTATACTTTCTATATGACCTTTGCTAACAAGCAAAACTAATCCTCCGAACGCAATGAGAATTCCGATAAATTGCTGCGTCAGCAATTTTTCTTTTAACCATAAGAATCCAATTAACACTATAAAAACCGGACTGAATCCAATTATCCACCCTGTATTTGCCGCCGATGTAAAGTTTAAGCCTTCGACTTGAATCCACAAATGCAGTGTTGCTATTAAGGCCAACACAAAAATTCCTCCATGATCACGAAGATTTAAAGAAAAATTGCGTTTTGTATAGATAGCGACGACACTCAAAAAGAAGACAGCGATAATCATTCTCAGAAATATTATTGTAAGAGGATTTAAAAACTCAAGCGCATACTTTGTGGCAATAAATGAGTTTCCCCAAAAAAATATTGTAGCTAATGGTTTCCAGAATGATTTCAGCGTATTCAATATTTGAGATGCGGGATGTTTAATCATTGGATATAATAATTCTTATTTGCTATTCTAATAATCTGTTCAAGCTCTTTTAACTGACGCGATTCATCGTAAAGAACATTTTCTAAAAATAAGCCTGATGGAGGAGCAGTATATTGAGCTGGGGTGGGAGAATTATGTTCGAGAAAATATGTGATGTCACTCTCTTTCATATTCCCTCTTCCAATTTCTACAAGTACACCAACCATTCTTCGAACCATCTTCCATAAAAAATGGGAACCTGAAATTCTAATTAGTATTAAGTCTCCCTCTTTTTTAATCTCAACATTTTTCAAAAGAACTTTTGTGGATTTTTCATCACCATCTTTATCGGCAAACGAAATAAAATCATGCATTCCAACAAATAGTTGTGCGGCTTTCGACATTCTGCTGACATTTAACTCATCTTTTATCCACCAGACGAATGGTTTTCCGAATGCAGTTCTTCTACATGAAATTTGGTAGATATAACTTCTGAGATTCGCGTCATGCCTCGCATGAAATTTTGGATGGGCTTTTTCAACTTCAACAATATTGATATCGGCGGGCAGTTCATCATTTAATTTTAGGCGTATAATTTCGGGCGCCAGCATTGTTTTAATTTCAAAGTGAGCAACCTGACACAATGCGTGAACACCCGCATCTGTTCTTCCGCTTCCATAAATTTCAAAGTCGCGTGTTTTAAAAACCTTTTCTGCAGCTTCTATTAATTTACCCTGAACAGTTTTTCCACTCTTCTGCATTTGCCAACCACTGTAGCGAGTTCCTTCATATTCGATGTAAAGTTTAAATTTTGACATATAATCCTATTTCAATTAAATTCAATTTATATTTCATCTGTTATTTTTATGAAATTCATTGCACGAAAATATCAATGAATATTTTAATAAACAGAAAATTGTAAGTAGGAAGGTAATTTTTTATGAAAACCAACAACCAAATAGATTCTTATATCTCGAAATCAGCAGATTTTGCCAGACCAATTTTAGAGCACTTGAGGGATTTAGTTCATAATGCTTGTCCAGATGTTGAAGAAAAAATTAAATGGGGAATGCCACATTTTGATTACAAGGGATCACTATGCCATATGGCTGGATTTAAACAGCATTGTGCTTTTGGATTTTGGAAAGCTTCCCTAATGAAGGATCCCCTCCTCATATTAAATGCAAAATCTGAAACGGCGATGGGACATCTTGGAAAAATTAAATCAATTAAAGATTTACCTTCAGATAAAAAACTGATTTCATACATTAAAGAAGCGGTAAAATTGAATGATGAAGGGATAAAACTGCCGTCAAAAGCTACTTCTAATGGTAAACGAGAAATTGAAACACCCGATTACTTTGAAAAATTATTGAAAAAGAATAGAAAAGCCTTTTCAATATTTAATGATTTCAGCTACTCAAATAAAAAGGAGTATATTGAATGGATAGTCGAAGCAAAAACAGATGAAACCAAGAACAAAAGAATGAAAACAGCGATTGAGTGGATTTCTGAAGGTAAACCGAGAAATTGGAAATACATGAAAAAATAAAGTGGAGAATTTTATGAAAGTACTATTTATTGGTGGTACCGGAGTTATTAGCACTGAAGTTTCGAAGTTGTGCATTAAACAAGGTTTTGATCTCTATCTGCTAAATAGAGGAAAATCTATTAGATCATTACCCGATGGCGCAAAACATATAAATATTGATTACCGGAATTTAGACGCGATGCAAAATTTTCTCGCCAATGAAAAGTTTGATACGGTTGTTGATTGGATTGCATTTACTGAAGATCAAATTAAGTATGCCCATAATTTATTTAGGGGAAAAACCGATCAATTTATTTTTATAAGCTCCGCATCAGCTTATCAAAAACCTCTGCCCGTAGGACCAATTACCGAAAGCACTCCGCTAGAAAATCCTTTCTGGGAATATTCGCGCAACAAAATAAAATGTGAAAATTATTTAATGCAGGTTTATAAAGATGAGGGATTTCCGGTAACAATTTGCAGACCTTCACATACGTACGACCATACCAAAATTCCATTCAACGGCGATTATTCATTTCTAGACAGAATTATCAAAGGAAAAGAAATCATTATCCATAATGATGGTAATTCCAAGTGGACATTAACTAATTCGAAAGATTTTGCAAAGGGATTTATTGGTTTAATCGGTAACCCTAAAACACTTGGAGAAGCTTATCATATTACTTCAGACGAAACATTAACATGGAATGAGATTGCCGAGACAATTGCTAATAATCTGGGCGCTAAATTAAGTGTCGTTCACATTCCGGGGGAGTTTATCAAAAAAATGAATGACGATTGGGGTGATGGAATTTTAGGTGATAAGGCATATAATGGCGTTTTTGACAATTCCAAAATTAAAGCGCTCGTTCCCGGGTATAAAGCCGAGATTACTTTTAATGAAGGAATAAAAGAAGTGATTAAGTTTTATGAGGATCATCCAAATCTTAGAACAATAGATCATGATTATAATCAAAAGGTAGATGCATTTATAGAAAACTTTAAAGAGAGTCAGTCAAGGCGCCTTTAAATATTATTTCCTCTGCTTAATTTCACTTTAAAATCTTCGATAATAGGCAAAAAGTGAGTTTTGCATGAGGAGGTTTCTCCCAATTCTTATTACATCAACCCTAATTATCTTAATTAGTGATAGAATCTTTGCACAAAAAGAAGATACTGAAGAAAACAATTACCTATTCGACATTGAATCAACATTTGCATCCAAATATGTCTGGTGGGGAATAATATACAACGAGGGACTGGTATTTCAGCCTGCAGTAACAGTAAATGCAGATAATTGGGGCGCGCAAATATGGAGCAACGTAGCTCTTCATGAATTAAATCAGAGTGCCTCTCAGATTGAAATTGATTTTTATTTGTGGTACAATCTGCAATTAGGTGAAATGGTCATTTCTCCTACAATTATGTATTATACTTATCCCGGACAGGATGCCGAGTCTACCGGTGCAATTGGTACTTCTTTTAATTATCCATTTGGTGAATTCGAATTATCCTCCTCGGTTAATATGGATTTTAAGGGAGCTACCGGTGCGTTTTCTTTCCAGCATGATCTAACTTATAACAATACTCTCAATGAATATATGAACTTATCAGTGATGGCTTCTGTTGGTTGGGCCGATAAAAAATTTAATAACTACCATGTTGGTATTGAGAAATTAGCTGCAAATTATTTTCAGACAAATATTACCTTTAAATATCTGTTGTCTGAGAAGTTAGCATTACAACCATTTGTAGAATACTATAGAATATTGGATTCTCAAATTTCTGAAATTATTAAAAGCAATTTTTTCAACATGGGAATCACCACTAACTTAGAGATATAAAATGTTTAACACTATACAGCGAAGATTAACCCTTTTGATTACTACTTTATTACTATTGATCTTTGCTGTAATATATTTTATTCAAAGAGAATCATATAAAACTGCAGATTACATAGCAAAACTCGAAGGGGAAAAACTTTCTTCTTTATTAAAGGGCTCGATAGATGCTTCTGGGAAAAGGCAATTTCAATTTAATTATGACTATTCTTATTGGGGTGAAATGGTCTCGTTTACTAAGACTCTGGATCCGGAGTGGGCAAAAATCAATCTGGAAGAACCAATTTCTACTTATGGCTACACTTCAGCGTACGTTATAAATGTTGATTTCAAACAAATCTATTCTACTACAAAAAAAAACCATGACGAATTAGACAAATTTTTCATATCACCTTCCGAGCTTAAAAACATATTGAAGAAAACGTGGTTCCCACATTTTTTTTACAATACAAATCAGGGAATAACTGAAGTCTTCATTTCTCCCATTCAGCCATCAGAAGATGTTGAAAGAACGAGCACTCCTCAAGGTTGGTTAATCACAACAAGATTGTTTGATCAGAATTATCTTGATGAAATTAAGAATTTAACCTATAGCGATAGCGTTTCAGTCATTGCAGAATTGGATTCACTAAATATAATCACAAGGCGAGCAACCGATGAAAAGGTAATTTGGGCCGCGTATCCATTTTTGAATTGGAATAATTCACAATCCGGATACCTTTTAGTTTTAAATAATAATTTAGCACTTAACGAATACTTCAATTCTATTTCGAATTACATTCCAACAATCTTAATTGTTGCATTACTTATACTAATTATAATTTCTGTTTGGATTCATTTAAATATAGGCAAATCCATCAGCTTACTCGCTTCAGCGTTAAGCACAGGAAGTATGGTTCATTTGGGTGAAGTTATGTCTTCCAGGACTGAGTTTGGGGCGCTTGCTAAATTGATTAGAGATTATTTTGAGCAACAAAACAAGTTGCGAGAAGAAGTAAAAGTAAGAGAAGCTACCGAAAGAGAGTTGTTAAAAATTAAATCGAGTTTGGAAGATCGAGTTTCAGAGCGAACTAAGGAATTAATAATTACAACATCACAAATTGAGCACGAGAAGAATCAAACCAAACTTTATCTAGATAACGCTGGAGCAATAATCTGCCTTCTTGATCATGAGGGTGAAATTAAGCTCATCAACAAAAAAGGATTAGAAATATTAGGATATAACGATGATGAATTAATTGGGAAAAACTGGTTTAATATTTTAGTCCCTCCTGAAGAAAAGCAGGAAAGATTTGACAACCATAGAAATAGTTTTCAAAAAACGATTATTAACTATGGCATCATACGATCCATTATTACTAAAGATCAAAAAAAGAAAATTTTATTATTTACTGAAAATTATTCTCTGCCATTGATAAATAATGAGCTAATCATGCTCTTTTCTGCGACAGATGTTACCGAATTAAAAAATATTGAATCCGATTTACGGAATGAGAAAATAAGAGTTGAGGAACTGCAGAAGACACAACAAAACTTCTTTGCAAATATGAGTCATGAACTTAGAACTCCTCTTTTTGGAATTTTGGGTTATTCCCAAATGCTATTAGAAAAAACGAGTGATGAAACACTTTTAAGAATGGGAGAAGTAATAAATAAAAGCGGGAAACGACTTCTCGACACTTTAAATAAAGTACTTAATCTTTCGAAAATTGAGTCCAAACTATACATACCTTCTGCTTCTCTATTCGATCTTGTAGAACTAATTGAAGAAACGTATAATCTTTTTAAACCGGAGGCGGAAAAAAAGAACTTATTGCTTACATTTAATCATACTTTTGAAAAATGGGAAATTAATTCTGATAGAACAATGATTAGGGATATCTTCAACAACCTAGTACATAATGCCATAAAATTTACAGATTCGGGATCGATTACTATTGAAGCAGAATTTTTCGATAATTATTCAAACATCAGAGTAATTGATACCGGGATTGGAATTCCAGAGAAAAGCCAATCCTTAATTTTTGAGCAATTCCGCCAAGTTAGCGAAGGATTTGGAAGAAGTTTTGAAGGTACGGGACTCGGACTTGCAATAACACATAAGTATATCAATCTCTTAGGTGGAAAGATTTCTATTATCAGCAAAGAGAACGAGGGCTCAACCTTTAGTGTTGTTCTCCCAAGAGATTTATAAAATTTAGATGTATATTTATTTTAGAATAAATATTTACTTGGTTTTAATTTAATTGGGACATAGTATGGAAAAGCCAATAGTTTTATTAGTTGAAGATGATACAATTACTCAAGAAGTAATAAGATTTTTTGTACAGGATTATTATGACCTTGATGTAGTAGAAAACGGCATTGCCGCTCTTGAAGCGGTAAAGTCCAAAAAATATTTCGCAATTTTAATGGATATTAATCTTGGCAAGGGTAAAAGTGGAATAGACGTTACAAAGGAAATTCGACTTATACCCGAGTGTAAAGATATTCCCATTATTGCCGAAACAGCATTTGCAATGCGTGGGGATAAGCAAGAATTTTTAGCAGCTGGATGTAACTATTATATTGCCAAGCCATTTACACGGGATGAAATCTTACGTGTACTGGATAAAATTAATAAAGATATTGCCCTAAATTCATAATTTGATGCTGACTTTAATTTATTTATCCTCTCCTCGAAAGGTGAAAATGAAAATCTTCCTACTAATTATCCTGTTGTTCCAAATCGGGTATGCCCAAGAAAACTTTAACATTGATTCATATTTTGATTCTTACGCAAAAAATATTAATGAGAGCAACTTAAATGGATTTCTCTCCTTTTATTCCCCGAGCTTTACCGGGTATTATCCTGGCGAACCTGAACAATCGTATGAATCGGTTGTTCAGCAATTCACAACAATATTTTCAAACAAGAATTTAAAAACTTCACTTACAATCGAAACCATTAACTCTGCAATTTCAGATCATATTTGCAATGCCCAGGTAATTCTTCGCTGGTCATTCAAACCATCCTTTGCCGATTCTCCGATGATTGCACTCGATCGAGGAATTATTTTATTAGAAAAAGATAAATCGGGCAGTTGGAAAATCACCGCGTCGTCTTTAATGCCGGTGCACACATCTAATTAAATTAATACCTTCATAACAATTTTTATTTCGGTTCATTTGTATATTTGCATGGTAATCATAATAAATAAAGAAGATACTTATGCTTGATCCAAAAACATTTTACAGAAAACTTGATTCTCTTTTGAGCAAAATTGGTTCGGAGAAGAGCGGCAAAGATTTCCTTCTAAAGATATTGACTGAACTTGAGAATACTTTTGGTTATGATTTAAAAATTGGAAATGGAAGAATTTACCAGGAAACAGATAATGGTTTTCAGATTATTTCGAATGTTGACAAACCCGATATGAGTTTAATAAAGTTTATTGATGGAAACACAAAACCAATTAAAGCATTATTAAAATCTTGTACTTATATTTTTGATAATCCCTCCTTTTCAATTGAAGAGAATATTAATTCTTCAGTTGCGGAATATCGAATTCCTGCAGCCATTTCAATTAAAAGCCCCAATGATAGATGGTTATTTATATTCGACCTAAAAAGCGGTTGGATTAGAGAAGAAGTTGAATTTTGCCTTAATGCTGTACGAACGGCAATCGATCATCGGTTATTTTCTGATTCAGTAAAAAGCGAACTAAAACAAGCGGCGCATATTCAACAAAGCTTATTACCCTCATCGCCACCTCAACTAGAAAGATACTCAGTTGCGGCTAAATCTATTCCTGCTGAATTAGTCGGCGGCGATTTGTATGATTATTTTGATTTTGATGATGAAGTTTTTGGATTTTGCGTTGGAGATGCAAGCGGACATGGATTACCCGCAGCTCTTCTGGTTCGCGATGTTGTTACAGGTTTACGAATGGGGCTTGAAAAACACCTTAAGCTTGTTTACACTTTTGAAAAACTTAATAGCGTTATTTATAGAAGCGTTTTTTCAACAAGTTTTATTTCAATTTTTTATGGTGAGCTTGAGAAGAATGGAAATATAGTTTATGTAAACGCGGGGCACCCTTCGCCTATAATTTATGATGGTGAAAAATTTACCGAGTTGGAATCAACTGGATTGGTGTTCGGAGCACTTCCCGAGATTGAAATTCACCGTGGATATGCATTTCTTCCGGTAAATGCCGTTTTAGTTTTATACAGCGATGGTATTATTGAAAGAAAGAATAGAATTGGCGATATGTTTGTTACCGAAGAGTTAAAAAAGGTAATTGCGGCTAATTATGAAAAAGATTCCGATGAACTGCTTAAAATTATTTTTGATGCCGCACTTGAATTTGGTTTCGGAACAGAATGGGAAGACGACGCTACTGTAATGGTTATTAAACGAATCAAGTGATTACTTAAATATGGGTGAGCCGGCAAATAAAATAGATATTCGAAGATCGCTGATATCCAGACTTTATATAAAGACTTATAAATTATTCTCAAATATTAATCTTCCAGATTATACTTTATTCTCGATTTATTCTGTATTAATTGGTATTGCCGTTGGGTTATCATCAGTTTTATTTCATCATTCAATCGAGTTTTTTAATCAACTTTTTTTTCAGCAGACTGCCGAGGGACTATTTTTCTTGGGTGGTTTTGCAGTAATAGCACTTCCTATGCTCGGGATGTTAATTCAAAGTATTATGATCATGCTCTCTCCTGAAACTTCAAGGAAAAGGGGTGTTGCTGAAATTATTAAAGCAGTATCTATGAGGGGCACAAAAATTCCATTCAGAACCACACTATTTCATTTTCTCGCGCCAGTAATTTCAATTGGTTCCGGAAATACGGTTGGTCCCGAAGGTCCTGCTGCTCAGCTTGGTGGAGGTGTTGCAAATAAAATATCTCAATCATTAAATTTTTCCGACAACAGAACAAGAATTTTTACTGCCGCAGGCTCAGGAGCGGCAATTGCCGCAATTTTTAATACTCCTCTCGGAGGTATTTTCTTCGCAATAGAAATTGTTTTGCTAAATGATTTCAAAACATCGGTCTTCTCGGCACTAATTTTATCATCTGTTACAGCAAGCGCAATCTCCCGGATATTTTTAGGAAATTCTTCGGTGTTTATATTTTCTGCCCCGGATGTTGGGCAGTATCATCATTTTTATATCTACGCATTGCTTGGAATCAGTGCAGGCTTTTTGTCTATTCTCTTTATAAAATATTCAAATTTTTTAGATGATATTTTTCACAAGAAAATATTAAAGCATCTACCACAATGGAGCGTGATGACTTTTATTGGATTAATCGTGGGGGTGTGCGGTTATTTTTATGAGGATATTTTTGGAATCGGGTACTCAGGAATAAATAATGTTCTCTCAATAAAATTTAATTGGAATGTTGTTTTGATCCTTCTAATTCTTAAATTTTTATTGGTTCCGTTAATACTTAATTCAGGAGGATTTGGCGGTGTTTTTGCTCCATCTCTTTTTATGGGGGCTTGTTTTGGTTTCTTGTTTGCGTTTTCACTTAACTTCTTTTTCGGGTTGAATCTTGATATAACTGCCTTTGTATTAGTTGGAATGGGAGCGTTTTTAGGAGGAATTAATTCTATTCCTATCTCATCTATTCTTATAATTTTTGAGATGACAAAAGATTATACTTTTATTCTCCCACTAATGCTGGCTATTGTAAGCAGCACAATGGTTGTGCAAATTTCGCTTAAAAAATCAATACATCAGCGGCATTTAGAGAAACAAGGATATAAATTTAATTCCAATAGTGACGTTTCGCTGTTAAGGTCTATCCTGGTTTCTCAGATAATGAAAAGAGATGTGGTGCTTCTCCCCGAAGATACTCCCCTCCCCAAAGTGCTAAACCTACTAATGGAGAGCAATCATCGAACATTCTACACAATTAATAGTTCAGATAAACTAACTGGAACCATTTCGGAAAATGATTTTCGGTACATCATTACAGAATATGATAGTCTGCGCGAAGTATTGGTTGCCCGAGATATAGCTTCGTCAAAAGTAACTACAGTTGCCGATTCGGATAATCTTGATCATGTAATGAAATTATTTGAGAAAACGGATGCAGATGAGTTTCCCGTAAAAAGTTCAATCAATCCCGATTTGGTAATTGGCTCTATAAGACGAAAGGATGTAATTGCCGCTTATAATAAAGAGAGTATAAAGGGAAATAGCGCCGAAGAATTTAGCCATGAGCTTGAAAAAATTAGCACCGAGAAACAGTTTAAATTATTTGATGAATTTCTAATAGCGGAAAGATCAGTCCCTCCTAAATTTGTTGGTAAATCATTAAGCGAACTAAATCTAAGAAATGTTTATCGTGTACAAGTTTTGATGATCAGGGAACACGCATCTCCATATAGTGAAGATAATGTAGGCGAATCATTAATGTTTCCACAGCCCGATTATACTTTGAAGGGTGATGATACGCTAATTATATTTGGAACAGAAGAAATGGTATTAAACACACAAAAGTGGTATAAATAAAAGGAGATATTTAATGGATATTTTTGATAGTTTATTAAATTCAGGTGGCAGATCAGAGGATTCCAGTTCTAGTTTTATTGATGCAGCAAAAATTGTAATTGGCGAAAATGGAAATCTCGGCGACCTTGTTTCTCAATTCACAAATAAAGGTTTGGGAGATATTATTCAATCATGGGTTGGAACCGGGAAAAACGCACAAATCACCAGTTCCCAGCTAACAGATGTACTGGGTAGCGAAAAGATTGAGAAAATTGCTGATGCAATTGGATTTCCCTCATCAACGGTTCCATCTATTCTTGCTGGCTTTCTTCCCGGAATTATTGATAAGCTAACTCCCGAAGGCAAACTTCCTGAAGGAAATATTTTTGACAAAGGGAAAGATTTATTGAATTTATTCTAAAATAATTAATTTCCCGTGAATAAATATTAACATAAAGTCTGTTCTTCCTCCTCAATCGTTTGAAAAAGCCCAAATATTTTTTATGTTTGTCGGGCAAATTTTGTACCTCTTACCTTAATCACTTTTCCGCCCATAAAATACATTCCATAATACGAGGAATTTAAGTTGAGCAATAAGATCACTCACAAACAAAAAGCCAAACTAACACTTAAAGATGGCACAACCATTGAAGGAACACTTTTCGGAGCTCATAAATCGGTTGCCGGAGAAGTTGTTTTTAATACTGGAATGATGGGATACCCTGAAACTTTGACTGATCCCTCTTATACAGGGCAAATACTCGTCCTTACGTATCCTCTTGTCGGTAATTACGGTGTACCTTCAATGGATAAAAAATTTGATTCCTTTACTAAATCCGATAAGATTATAAAATATTTTGAATCGGATAAAATTCAAATTACAGCTCTTGTTGTTTCAGAAGAATCAGAGGCATTCAATCATTGGAACGCAAATGAGAGTCTCGATTCCTGGTTAAAAAGGCATAACGTACCTGGTCTTTATGGAATTGATACCCGGTCACTTACTAAAATTTTAAGAGAGCATGGCACAATGCTCGGCAAAATTGAAGTCGGTGAGCATAAAGTAAAATATTATAACCCCGACGTTGATAATCTTATTTCGAAGGTTACACCCAAGCAGGCGGAGTTTTATGGTTCGGGGAAAAAGAGAATTTTATTAATTGATTGCGGATGTAAGAGAAGTATTCTTACAAACCTTCTTCAAAGAAATGTGTCGGTAATGAGAGTTCCATATAATTATGAAATTGAAAATGAAGATTTTGATGGGGTCCTTCTTTCAAATGGTCCCGGCAATCCTGAAGTGTACACACAACTAGTAGAATCAGCTAAAAAATTGATAAAGAAACAAGTACCAACATTGGGCATTTGTATGGGGCATCAAATTTTGGCTCTTGCCGCTGGTGCCAAGACTTATAAACTAAAGTATGGACACAGAAGCCAAAACCAGCCAGTTAAAACCGTCGATTCAAATAGATGTTATGTAACTTCTCAAAATCATAGTTTTGCTGTTGATACAAAAACATTACCTCGCGGATGGCAGCCCTGGTTCGAAAATTTAAATGATTATTCCAATGAGGGAATAAGACATGAAAAATTACCCTTTAGGAGCGTACAGTTTCATCCCGAAGCCGCACCTGGTCCAGTTGATACCGAATTTATATTTGATGAATTTTTAAAAGATGTGAAGTAATAATTTTAACATAGTGCCCGATTTGGTACGCCCTTAGTGTAATAAAATTTAAGGAAATAAATGAAGCTAAAAAAAGTATTAATTATTGGAAGCTCCGCGCTAAAAATTGGAGAAGCTGGAGAATTTGATTATTCAGGATCTCAAGCAATTAAAGCTCTAAAAGAGGAAGGAATATATACCGTTCTGATTAACCCGAATATCGCTACAATTCAAACTTCCGATTATTTGGCCGATAAAGTTTATCTTCTGCCAATCAACACAAACTATGTAGAAAAAGTAATTGCGAAAGAAAAACCGGATGGAATAATTCTGGGCTTCGGGGGACAAACGGCATTGAATTGCGGACTTTCGCTTCATCGTGAAGGAATTCTAAAAAAATATAAATTACAGGTACTCGGCACTCAAATATCCGCAATTGAAAATACCGAGGATCGTCAATTATTCTGCAATAAATTAGCAGAGATTGATGTAAAATTTCCTCAAAGTAAAGCCGTTACTACGGTAGAAGGTGCTCTAGAAACTGCGGAGGAACTAGGTTTTCCTGTAATAATTAGAATTGCATATGCGCTCGGAGGTCTTGGATCGGGAGTTTGCAGAAATAAAAGTGAAGTGAAAAAACTTGCTGTTAAAGCATTAAGTTATTCAGCTCAAATTTTGGTTGAAGAATATCTCGAAGGATGGAAAGAAATTGAATATGAAGTAGTCCGCGATAAATATGATAACTGCATTACCGTTTGTAATATGGAAAATATTGATCCAATGGGGATTCATACCGGTGAAAGTATAGTTGTTGCACCCAGTCAAACATTGAGCAATTCAGAATATCATATGCTCAGAGAGGTTGCGATAAAAACTATTCGTCATTTGGGAATTGTAGGTGAGTGCAATATTCAGTATGCGCTTGATCCCGAATCTCAAGATTATCGTGTTATTGAGGTTAATGCACGATTATCGAGAAGTTCAGCACTTGCATCAAAAGCAACAGGTTATCCGCTTGCATTTGTTGCCGCAAAACTTGCGCTTGGCTATGGTCTGCATGAGCTTCCTAACTCAATTACAAAAACCACAAAAGCCTTTTTTGAACCTGCACTTGATTATATAGTAATTAAAGTTCCCCGCTGGGATTTGAAAAAGTTTCGCCTGGTAAAACGAAAGCTTGGTTCATCAATGAAATCTGTTGGTGAAGTAATGGCAATAGGAAGAAAGTTTGAAGAAGCGATTCAAAAGGCGATGCGCATGCTTGATATTGGCGTTGAAGGATTAACTGCAAGCCGTCGTAAAGTTGAGTTTGATGAATTAAAAGAAGCACTCGAAAATCCTACTGAGGAAAGAATGTTTGCTGTCGTTCAGGCATTGAAACAAGGTTACTCGGTTGAGTGGGTGCATTCTTTAACTCATATAAATAAATGGTTTTTATATAAAATTCAGAACATTGTTGAGATTGAAAAGCGAATTGAAAAATCCTCCAAAAAACTTTCCCCCCAATTAATTCTTGAAGCTAAACAGCATGGGTTTAGCGATCGGCAGATAGCAAACGTTATTGGTAAAGATGCTCATGATGTATATAAGATTAGAGAGAAAAACAATATTCATCCCTTTATTCAGCATATAGATACACTTGCGGCGGAATATCCTGCAAAAACTAATTATCTATATCTTACTTATAATTGCACAGTTAATGATTTCGAATTCAAACTAAAAAATTCTGTAATTATTCTTGGTTCAGGACCTTATAGAATTGGAAGCTCCGTTGAATTTGATTGGTGCTGTGTTAACACTGGCAAAACACTCCGCGAATTAGGATGCAAAACAGTTATAATAAACTGCAATCCCGAAACAGTATCAACAGATTACGATGAGAGTGATGCACTCTTTTTTGAAGAATTAACTACAGAAACTATTTGGGAAATTTATAATGCAATAAAGGCCCGCGGTGTTATTGTTAGTATGGGAGGTCAAACCCCGAATAACATTGCATTAAAACTCGCAAAGATTGGCATTAAAATTCTTGGCACTTCTCCCGAATCAATTGATAAAGCTGAAAACAGAAGTAAATTTTCGGCCATGCTCGATGAACTTGGAATTGGTCAGCCGGAATGGAGTAAATTAAGCACCATACAGGATGCATTAAAATTTGCCGATAAGGTTGGTTATCCCGTTCTCGTTCGTCCCTCTTATGTACTGAGCGGTGCCGCAATGGCAATTGCAACTGATGATGCGGAACTCTCAAAATTTTTACAGAAAGCAGTTGATATATCTCAAGAGCATCCAGTAGTAATTTCCAAATTTTTAATTAATGCCAAAGAGCTTGAGTTTGACGCAGTTGCTCAGAACGGAAATATAGTTTGCTCTGCAATTTCTGAGCATGTTGAAAATGCCGGCGTACACAGCGGAGACGCTACCTTAGTACTTCCTGCTCAAAGAACTTACCTTGAAACTATGAGACAGATAAAAGATTTTTCCGCAAAGATTGCGAAATCTCTTAACATTAATGGTCCTTTTAATATTCAGTTTTTAGCGAAGGATAATAAAGTAAAAGTTATTGAGTGTAACCTGCGTGCATCTCGAAGTTTTCCATTTGTATCGAAAACATTAAAAAGGAATTTTATTGAGATTGCATCTAAAGTTATTATCGGTCAGAAAGTTGAGTCGATCCCGGATGAAATTTTTAACTATGATTATGTTGGAGTTAAAGCACCAGAGTTTTCCTTTACACGACTAGAAGGCGCTGATCCAACCACCGGTGTTGAAATGGCTTCAACCGGCGAGGTTGCTTGTTTGGGTGAAGATTTTGACGAAGCTTTTTTAAAGGCCCTGACTTCTGTGGGATTCAAGTTCCCAATTAAATCAATTTTAATTTCATCGGGAACAATTGAATCAAAAACAGAACTGCTGCAACCTGCTTTAGATTTATATAAAAACGGAGTTCAATTTTACGCAACTGGTGGAACAGCAAAATTTATGAGAGAACATAATATTCCAGTGGAAGAAATCGAATGGCCCCTAAATGGCAAAGGATCAACCGCTGTGGATCTAATAAAAGCTCGCAAGGTTGATTTAGTTATAAATATTCCGAAAAATTTCCAAGCAGAAGAGTTAACGAACGACTATATAATTAGAAGAACCGCAGTTGATTATAAAATACCCCTTATTACAAACCGCCAGCTTGCCATGCGCTTAGCTGAAGCTATTATAAATAAAGATCCGTTGAACCTCGAACCTAAAAGTTGGGATGAGTATTAAGAAAATTGTATTTTAGAGTTAATAAATGGTGATATCTTATGAACGAAGCATCAAAACCCTGGGTTCTGGTTGTCGAAGATGATTTTGAAAATCAAAAGTTTTTAAAAATATTTCTTCAAAGAAGGTTCAATGTTGATGTATGCGATTCTGCCGATACTTGCTACGAACAACTAGCCAAACATGAGTTTGATCTTTTGATTATGGATATCTCACTGCGAGGCAAAAAAGATGGACTTCAACTTACAAAAGAGCTTAGAAGTAGCGATAATTATAAAAATTTACCAATTGTGTGTTTATCTGCTCATGCTTTTCAGAGAGATAAAGATAATGCTTATAATGCCGGGGTTGATGTTTTTATAACTAAACCAGTGCAGAATCATATTTTGCTCGCGGCCATTTTGAAAGTATTGAAAGATAGACGGGGCATCGATTTAGAATAATCTCAAAAAAAACTTTTTACACTAAAAAATTTACTGATTTCTGTAACATCCAGCTCTCTCTTTGCGTCTAAAAATCCATAAAATAAATGAGGAGATCATATGCGCAAATTACTATTTATTCTTTTTTCACTCCTTGCCTTTAATATGGCAATTTTTGCTCAAGTTGAAGATTCAACTGAAGTTGACTGGGATGAAGATGATGATAAGGAATGGGATTGGGGATGGAATTGGAAATGGGATAAAAACTGGGTTAATCAAGAATTTTCTGGTTCACCAATAATTGAGGCAACCTACGGCTTTGGTAATCCTTATCACAAAAAACTTAATAATGATCCTGCAAAAATTGGAGTTGCAGAATTGAAACTGGGTTATACCTACTCATCAGAATTTCAGAGAAAGGGCTTAGTTGAATTTAGCGACAAATATTTCTTTGTATCTAATATTTCAAATGAGATTTACTCATCTAAACTAGGAACGATGGAAATAGGAACTGACATGTGGCGTTTCGGATTCGCAAAACGCAAAGGCTACGGATATGAATTAGGCAGCACACGTATCCTTCCCTACTCTACAGAAGGTATTTCATGGTCCCGTATAAAATTTGATTATCCTTATAGGGCTTGGCCGGCTATATTTCCTCCTCTGCCAGGACAAGTTATGGAAATGGAAGATGTTGAAATTATAAATAGGTATGAAGAGAATTTTAGATTCGGTACCCTCAATGAAACTGGCGTGCGATTTGAAATAGCAAACACATTATCAATAAATGCTGGATATGAAGCCGCAGTTATATTTCCCCGCTGGATGTTCTGGAAACATATGGGTAGCTTAATTATTGAAAGCGCGGCAAATGGAATATTAGATAAATTCATAAACAAAATTTCTGATTCATCGCCGGCAGCCGCTCCAATAGTAAATTTTGTGTTAAAGAATGGAATATCTTATGCTTTCTATACCTTAAAGAAGGACAAAATGAACTGGCCATTTAGCACCGAAACCCCTCTAACTTACGAAACGTTCAAACTTG
The DNA here is from genome assembly GCA_019638015.1 of Melioribacteraceae bacterium. Classification (NCBI taxonomy): domain Bacteria; kingdom Pseudomonadati; phylum Ignavibacteriota; class Ignavibacteria; order Ignavibacteriales; family Melioribacteraceae; species Melioribacteraceae bacterium. The sequence continues at coordinate 3,812,531 of JAHBUP010000001.1, forward strand.
GAGTTACATTTACATTTTAATTTTTTCTTTTTGAAAAAGCCGCTTATTAAACTTAGCGGCTTTTTTGCATAACAATTTTTACTCCACCAATCATGTTTTACAATATTAATGCATTAATACTCAATAAAATTCTAATAGCTGAATATGTGTGCTTGCCATGGCTTTAGATCAACATACAATCCATAACGAGAGACCTCTTCGCCATTTTGGTGATAATTTACATCATTGAGTAAATCGGTAATTACAAACTCCTCTGGATATCCCTCAAAATCTAAAACAATCCGGCACGCAGAGCTAACATTGGAATAATTAATTACTACTAAAATTTTTTCATCTCCCAATTCCCATTTCCACGCGAGAAAATTTTTAAAAGTTTCGTTTGTGGGCCAAGAAGCTATAGCTTCTTGTAACGACCACTCTCCTTTTCTAATAACATCAAGCGAGGTAATCTTTAATAATTTTTCATAAAATTCATTGAGATGGGGAATTTCAGATTCTACTGGCTCCCGCCCAAGCTGAAGAGGTAATTTAATTTTTCTACCTTCAAATTGTCCCTCATGAAAAAATCTTAATCCCTGAATTGTACTAATTACGACAGCCGCAGCTTTAGATTTTTCTACTCCAATTGCAGTTACAATTCTTTCTTCATCATGATTTTCAAGAAACCGGAGTGATTTTTGCTGAAACGACTTTTCTGCGTTTAAGTGCGAAATTATTTCGGAAACTGGCGCAAATTTCAATCTATCGGTTAATTTTTTATCATATGTATAATCGAAGCCCAGCTGTTGAAGATTATACTCTAAATCCCAATATGCCTCGGCTATAAAGACAAAATCGGGGCGTATTTTCTTTGTATGCCCAATTACCTCTTCCCAATATTCGGTTTTTGGAATTTCAATATGATTACGATTAATTATCCCAACCCAAGTATTTTTAAATACATTATTAATGGAAAGCATTGCCATGTCACAACGAACGCCATCGCATAATTGAGTTAAGTTTGATAATACATTTTTTGAAAACTCTCTTGATTCTTCTGCAAAACAATTTAGCTGAATTGTATCTCCCCAAGCCGGGAAAAATGGATCGCGCCCATGAGCAAAATAATTTTTACAATCCTCAAAAGGTTTAAAATATGTATGTGGATCAATCGAATAAGACTCTTCATCGGCCTGAAGAAATATTTTAGGATGCGTTTTAATTAATGAACTATGAGCACTGTAATGATTTGAAATAAAATCGAGAATTAATTTTATTCCTATTTTATTTAGCTTTGCCTTAAGATCTAATAAATTTTTATTACTTCCGAGATGTGGATTCATCTCATAAGCATCTATTGAATATGGCGAGCCTATTACATCCTCACGCGACCAATGTTTTAAAGCATGGTTATAACTTCTTACTAATCCTTCTTCAAAACAGTACTTATCAATTACAGATTCATTCGTTTTCCATATTCCCATCAACCAAACATAATCAATCCCCAAACTTTTAAGTCTTTGCCAATATCCATCGGGTACTTCACTCAAATTTTTCACATTATGCTTATCAAATTTAGAAAACCAGATACGGGTATTTATTTCGTACAAGGCGGCAGAATTATTCATTATTAAATTCCCGGTTTATGGCTTAAAATTTCATTTTTCTCTTCATATAATTCTTTGTTCCTTTTTAATAATTCAATATGAAGCCTTTCATCTTTCGACTCAGAAATGATTTTAATATTCTCCTCAATTTCCAAATCCTTTTGGAAAAGAAGAAAATTCCGAACAGTATCTTTTGCGTATTCAATTGTATCTTTATCTATCTTTCCGTTAAATGAAAAATCATCCCACTTTTTACTAATTGTTCTATCTTCTAATGTTAATTTTAATATAAATTTGCGTGATTCTTCATCGTTGATCTGATCAATTAAATAGGCCGGTGATATTTTATTAACATTATATCCCTCACTGGCAACCATAGCTAGATTCTTCAAAATCTTATTCGAAAATGTTTCTACAGAAATATTATCGAATATATGTTCAATTATCTCGAGCGCACCCGAGTAGAGCATACGGACCAACTCTCTTTCAAAGGGATTTTCTTTCTCTTGCTTTGGTGAAAGCTTTAACTGTTGATTGCTGTTTTGTACATAAGTTCTGCTGACACTCTGCTGGACAGGCCTCGCTTTTGACTGATTTAGATAATTATTCAGTTCCGATTCAATTAGTTTTTCGCGAAGATTAAATTTTTTGGTAATACTCTTTAAAAGTATACTTCTTTTCAACTCATCATTTACAATTGCAAGAGTTTTTACCAATTCTCTAATTGCTTTTGTAGTTTCAATAGGATCTTCAAATGCTCCAGCTTCTTCAAATTGCTGAGTTTGATATTCAAGAAATCCTTTTGCTTTTAGGGCAAGTTCCTCAAATTTCTCTTTACCATTTCTAATTATAAATGAATCGGGGTCATCTCCCTTAGGAAGCGTCATAACTTTCACATCAAAATCATATTTCAACAATATTTCAATACTTCGAAGCGCGGCTTTTTCTCCCGCGGCATCTGCATCAAACAATACAATAATATTTTTTGTGAAGCGGGATAGAAGCTGAACCTGCTCCTCTGTTAAAGAGGTTCCCGAAGAGGCTACTACATTTTTAATTCCAGTCTGATACAACGAAATTAAATCCATGTAACCTTCTACAAGGATTGCCCGGTCGAATTTCCTAATTTCCTCTTTTGAATGAAACAAGCCGTAAAGCACTCTTCTCTTTGAATATACCGGTGATTCTGGGGAGTTTAAATATTTAGCAACATTATCTTGATTGGGAAATATCCTTCCACCAAACGCAATTACTCTTCCGTTTGGAGAAAAAATCGGGAAAATAATTCTTCCTCGGTATTTATCGTAAAACTCATTTCTATCGTTAGTATCAATTAAGCCAAGCTGTTTCATTTTTTGAAGATTGAGATTGTTTTCCTTTGCCGCATCAAGGAGATTATTCCATCCATGAATTGCGTAACCGAGTCCAAAAACTTTTTGAGTATTCAGTTTAATATTTCGTTGCTTTAGGTACTCTCGAGCTTCTTCACCCGTACTGCTTTTAAGCAAGTTATCTGAAAAAAATCTTGCCGCAAACAGATTGAGTTCATATAAAATTTCGAGTTCATCATTTTGATCATTAAAAGAGGATTCACTTTCCAGTTTTATTCCGAGATGATCGGCCAATTCCTCAACCGCTTCAACAAAGGAGATATTTTTAAATTCCATTAAAAACTTAAATACATTTCCTCCATTACCGCACCCAAAACAGTTATAAATTTGTTTTTCATTGCTTACGGTAAAAGAAGGAGTTTTTTCGGTGTGGAATGGGCACAATCCAATAAAATTCTTCCCTCTTTTCCGGAGTTGCACATATCCGGAAACAATATCTACAATATCGGCCGAGTTTCGTATTTCTTCTATTTGTCTTTCTGGTATTTTCATTAAATATTTTTAGATGACCTGTCAAATTATAATATTTTACTTGAAAGTAAAAAAGGAAGCGGTAATAACTGATTAAAACTCATCAAAATTAAGCTCTCTCAATTGTATATCTCTTTAAAAATATTGTTTTTAACAAAAATGAAGATTAGGTTTATAATTGAGACCAATAAAAATTACATTTTATTTTTTTTCACTACTGCAGCAAATATAATATGAAAATAGCTTTTATAAGCGATATACATGAAGATTACAAAAGTTTGCAAAAAGCTTTAAAACTAATTTCCGAAGAAAATTGTGATCATATAATTTGTCTGGGTGATATAATTGGTTTTGCTCTGCCTTTCTACCGTTATATCGATGATAGAGATGCAAATATTTGTATAAAGTTAATAAAAGAAAATTGTACGACCGCAGTGATAGGCAATCATGATTTATTTGGAATCAAAAAGATCCCCGAGTTCAAATCAGGATTTAATTATGAAGAAGACTGGTACGATAAGGATTATAATTATAGATCAAAAAAAGCACAGAATAGAATTTGGTTATATGAGGATAACGAGATTAAAGTCAAATTGAATGATGCATCAAAAGATTATTTGTCAACACTAAAAGAAGTCCAATTCTTTGAGGCCGGGGAACTACGACTGATGGTTTCACATTTTTGCTATCCCGATTTTTCTGGATCGGCGATTTTTTTTCCATCTCAGAGTTTTCACCTCGAAAAACACTTTAATTTCATGAATGAAAACTTATGTTCGATAAGTTTTTCGGGGCATGGTCATCCGGAAGGTGCGATAAGAGTTACAGAAGATAAGTTTGCCTCATTGAAGTTTGGAAAACACAAATTGCTTAATGAAAGTCAATGGATAGTTGTTCCCTGTGTCGCAAGAACTACACGAGCCAATGGTATTCTTTTCTTGAATACATTAGAGAAAGAAATTAGAACTGTGCCTTTAAAGTAGGACTTGGTATAAATATTTTAGAATAATTTTTGAAGGTAGAAAATGAACCAACTCAGAAAAAATTCGAGTGCTGTTTCATACACCAAAATTCTTCTTCCAACATTTTTAACTATTGCCTTGTTTATCACAGCAATTTTCTTTGTTATCATTCCTCAATTTGAAAATATTGTTATTGATAGAAAAAGAGAAATGATAAGGGAGCTTACCAATTCTGCACACAGCATGATAAGTAAATGGCATAAATTGCAAAGTGAAGGTAAAATTTCGGAGCAAGAGGCTAAATCTTCAGCAATCAATATAATTAGAAGTTTACGTTATGGTTCAGAGCAAAAAGACTATTTCTGGGTGACCGACCTTCTACCTAAAATGGTAGTCCATCCATACCGACCAGAATTGGATGGAACTAATCTTAATAATTTCGAAGATTCTCACGGCAAAAAATTATTTGTGGAAATGGTTGAAGTTGTCAAAAAAAGCTCTGAAGGATACGTTGATTATACCTGGCAATGGAAAGATGATTCACTAAAGATCGTTCCAAAATTATCCTATGTAAAATTATTTACCCCTTGGAACTGGGTAATTGGGACCGGTATTTATATCGAAGACGTAAAAGACGAAATAGCACGCCTAGAAAGAAAAATTATTAACATTTCAATATTAATTACAATACTAAGCTCATTACTCCTTTTTTATATAGCCTTTCAAAATATGAAAAGTGAAAAAAGAAAAAAGTTAGTAGAAGATGAACTTAAAGAGTCGCGTGAAAGATACAAGCTACTTGTAGAAACCTCGAGCGAAGGGTTGGTGATGGTACTTGATAATGGACAATTATTTTACAATAAAACCTTTTATTCAATGTTGGGCTATCCTGAGACTGGCAAGGCATTTCATTTAAGCGAAATTTTTCGAACAATTCCCAAGTCGGACATATTTGATTTTGTTTCATTGAAAAAATTGAACGACAATCAATCATTCAATGAAAAAATTGAAGCACAGTTGATAAAACAAAATGGTGAATTTATTGATGCTATACTGGATTTATCCTCCATTTCGTTTTCGAATAACAATGGAATTATAATTAGTATTAAAGATGTAAGCATAAATAAGGAAATTGAAGAAGCTCTGGGCTATGAAAAAGAAAAGTATCTTGCACTCACAAATCAAATATCAATAGGGGTATTTAGAGCACAAGCTGATAAAAAATTGCAAATTTTAGAAATTAATCCGGCACTTGTTCAACTTTTAGGAGCTGAATCGAGTAATAAGTTAATTAATAAATCACTTCTTGATTATTTTGAAAACCAGGATGATGTAACCCCCTTTATAAAAGATATATTTACTCAGCAGGTATTGAAGAACAAAATCATTAGAATAACCAAGGAAAATGGAACAAATTTTATATCCTCTATTTCAGCTGTTCTTGTAAAAAACTCGAAAGGGGAAAATCAATCAATTGATGGCATTATTGAGGATATTACAGAACAGCAAAGTTCGGACAAGGAAAAAGAAAAACTAATTGCAAATCTGCAGTCATCTATTATAGTGCTAAGTCAACGAATCGCTCCTTACATCAAAAAAGTACCAATTTGTCATTATCTCTCTTCAGTTGAAGAGGCAGCAAAATTAATGACCGCATATAAAAGTAGTTCAATTATTGTTTCAGGCGATAATCATGAAGAAATCGGAATAATTACAGACGGAGATCTGCGAGAAAGAGTAACGGGTAAAAATATTAACAATTCTGTTGCCGTTTATTCTATTATGACAGCTCCAGTTGTAACAATAAAATCAACCGCTTCTCTATATGATGCTATCTTTAAAATGCAAGAGAATCAAATAAAGCAGCTTTTAGTTAAGGATTCTTTAGAAAAATTGCTTGGTATTCTTGATGTCCAGGATCTATTTGAGGGTTCATACTCGAATTATTTGTTCTTTATGGAAAACATTAATAATGCCCAAAATGTTAAAACTTTGACCGGCTTTCATAATTATTTAATGCATCTTGTTCATGGAATGATTAAAAATAATGTTGATCTTATAAGTATTACCAAAATCATTACTCTTACCTCAGATTCTATTACCAAAAGAATTATTAACAATGCAATTAAAGAAATTGGGACCCCTCCATGCAATTTTACATTTATATGTATGGGAAGTGAAGGCAGAGAAGAACAAACACTATCCACAGATCAGGATAATGCCATAATTTTTGAAGATGTTCCAGAGTCTGAATTTGAGATTACTCAAAATTATTTTTTAAAACTGGGAAGAATAATTTCAGACAACTTGAATGCTTCAGGGTATTCATACTGTAAAGGACAAATTATGTCCATGAACGTTAAATGGTGTCAACCATTATCTATTTGGAAAAAGTATTTTACAAGGTGGATAACTTCATCTTCACCTCAAGATTTGTTGGATCTCAAAATATTTTTTGATTTCAGATATGTTTATGGGGATGAGAGTTTAACCAAATATTTAAAGACACATGTCGATCATCTTTTAAAGAGTTATGATACTTTTTTTGTTTACCTCGCTGAAAGTATTTTACGGGCTGAACTGCCTGAGAATATTCTTAAACTTAAATTTCCAATAGATATAAAATTATTATTATTACCCGTGGTTGACTTTGTACGACTCTACGGGTTAAAATTAAACATGAGCACAAGCAACACAATTGATAGGTTGGATAGCATTCATGAACAGGGAGTTATTTCAACTACCCTTTATAATGAATTGTTTTTTTCTTATAAACTTTTCATGCAAATTCGTTTTTTACACCAAGCGGAACTGAATTCGCTGAATATGCCGGTTAATAATTTAGTAACTAATCAAAATCTTTCTGAGATTCATTTTCTTATATTAAAAAGATACATGGAGTTATTAAAAGAGATAAAAGATAAAATCAATCTGGATTTTAAGGGAACGCTGGTAAGATAGTATTAAATTAATTAGTGATTCAAAGAGCATTAAATATCAAATTAAAAGAGGGAATTGTCTTTTATATTCAAATAAAATAATATAATTTATATCAACAGATCGGATGAAAATCAAACCAAAATAAACATAACAAAATAGGAGACATTTATGGGAATTAAAGTTGACCGTGTAAATGATATTCTAAGTTCTGAAAAGTTTAAAGATTTAGTAAAAAAGAGACTCGTAGTTTCAATGACACTTACCGCTATTATTTTAATAGTGTATTTTGGCTTTATACTTACTATTGCCTTCTATAAAGATTTTCTCTCCATTAAAATTGGGGACTATATCACACTCGGACTTCCAATTGGAATCGGTATTATTCTGTTTGCTTGGATTCTAACGGGCATCTACACCCGTTGGGCAAATCAAAAATATGATAAATCGGTTAGAGAATTACGAAACGAAATTCTTGAGAAATAACCCCCAAATAATAAAAATTAAAAGATAATGGAGGATTAAGTTGGATACAGTTCAATCAACTCTCGGGCAGGTTAATATTGCATCTGTAATTATATTTTTTGCATTTGTCGCGATAACTCTTGCGATAACTTATTGGGCAGCAAAAAAAACAAAAACTACTTCTGAATTCTATGCCGCCGATAGAAGTATTTCCGGATTTCAGAATGGTTTAGCTTTATCGGGTGATTATATGAGTGCTGCTTCATTTTTGGGAATTGCCGGTATGGTTTCACTTAAAGGTTACGATGGTTTAATTTACTCAATTGGATTTTTGGTAGGTTGGCCTTTAGTGATGTTTTTGATTGCAGAGCCACTTAGAAATTTAGGAAAGTTTACTTTTGCCGATGTTGTTGCATATCGTTTAAAACAAAAACCGGTTAGAATTGCCTCATCAATTGGATCATTAATGACCATAGTATTTTATCTCATCGCTCAGATGGTAGGTGCTGGATCTTTAGTAAATATTTTATTTGGATTTCCATACGAGTATGCTGTTATAATTGTTGGAATTGTGATGATTGCATATGTATTGTTTGGCGGAATGCTTGCAACAACATGGGTACAGATAATTAAAGCAGTATTGCTTCTCAGCGGGGCTACTTTTTTAGTAATTATGACTTTGGCTCAATTTGGAATGAACCCAATCACTCTTTTTGAACAAGCGGCAATAAAGTATGGAGATGCCGTTTTATCCCCGGGAGGATTTGTTACAAACCCATGGGATGCAATTTCTCTTGGAATTGCCCTGATACTTGGCACAGCAGGTCTACCCCACATTTTAATGAGATTTTTTACTGTACCCGATGCTAAGCAAGCAAGAAAATCGGTTTTTGTGGCTACTGGTTTTATTGGCTATTTCTACATACTTACCTTTTTTATTGGATTTGGTGCCATGGTGTTAGTCGGTCAAGATACTGTTAGCAGTTTTGATAAGGGGGGAAATATGGCCGCCCTATTATTGGCTGAATTTGTTGGTGGACAATTTTTCCTTGGATTTATTGCCGCGGTTGCTTTCGCGACAATTCTTGCGGTAGTAGCCGGATTAACTTTGTCGGGTGCTTCAACCTTGTCTCATGATCTTTACGTTAATGTAATTAAAAAAGGCAAAACTGATGAAGTAGGAGAAGTAAAGGTTGCACGAATTGCTACATTAATTATTGGAGCATTGGCAATTTCCCTTGGGTTAATCTTTAAAGGGCAGAATGTTGCGTTTATGGTAGGACTAGCATTTGCAATTGCAGCCAGCGCAAACTTTCCTTCCCTTCTACTTTCTATTATTTGGAAAAAGTTTACTACTAAAGGTGCAGTCGCAAGTATTATTACAGGCTCTACATTGGCGGTTATTCTTATAATCCTGAGCCCAACAGTCTGGGTAGATATCTTCCACAATCCTGAAGCAATATTTGGTTTAAAAAATCCTGCAATTATATCAATGACCGCATCATTTGCAATCGGAATAATAGTATCATTACTCACAACAGAAAATGACGCGGCAGACAAATTTGAAGATGAAAAACTTAGGACTTATCTCGGAATTGGCGCAGAATAATTTTTCTATGATTCAAGGAGCAACAAAATGAGAAAAATCATTTTTCTGGTTTTAATTAGTACTCTTCTTTTCGCTCAATCCGAGAAGCAAAATTTCGGAATCACTTTTTCAGGATTTGTAAAATCGGATTTTATTTTTGATTCGAGGCAGACAGTTTCTATTAGGGAAGGACACTTTTTACTTTATCCTCAAAGTGAAAACCTTGATGTAAATGGAAAGGATATTAATGCTAAATCAAATTTTAATATACTTTCCATTCAATCAAGATTAACCGGAAGGATTACCAGTCCGGATGCTTTTGGAGCAAAAACCGGGGGACAAATTGAAGGTGAATTTTTTGGTACATCTGATGGCGACATTAATGGTTTCAGACTCCGTCATGCATTCGTAAAATTTGATTGGGAAAATTTATCATTGCTTGCCGGACAAACATGGCATCCAATGTTTATTCTTGAAATGTTTCCCGGTGTGGTTTCATTTAATACAGGAGTTCCGTTTCAGCCTTTCTCAAGAAATCCCCAAATTAAATTAACTTACTCAGTCGATAAGGTTAAATTAATTTTCGCGGCTTTATCTCAGCGTGATTTTCAGAGCAATGGCCCGGACGGATTCACAAGTACTTATTTGAGAAATTCTGTAATTCCAAATCTTCATGCACAAATTCAAATCAATCAGGATAACAATTTATTTGGAGCCGGAATAGACTTTAAAAAACTTACACCCAGGCTGGCTACATCAAAAAAAATAGTTACGAATAATTCGATTAATTCAATTTCATTCACGGGATATTCCAAACTTAATTTTGATCCTATATTGATCAAAGCTCAGGCTGTTTATGGAAATAATTTAGCCGATCATTTAATGCTCGGAGGATATGCGGTTAAATCTATTGACAATACTACCGGTGAGGAAGAATACACTTCATTATCAGTATTTTCTGTTTGGGGTGAAATTTCAACCGGGAAGGAAATTGAGCTGGCACTATTTGGAGGATACACAAAAAATCTTGGCGCGGCGGATAACACTACTGGAACTTATTTTGGCAGAGGAACGAATATAGAAAATGTAATTCGTTTTTCACCAAGAGTACAGTGGAATTCAGGTAAGGCGAGATTATCTACTGAGCTTGAATATACTTCTGCCGGTTATGGAGTTATAAATAATTTAAACAAAGGTAAGGTTGAAAATATTAAAAGCATTTCAAACTTGAGATTACTCTTCGCGGTTTATTACTTTTACTAGAATTGTAGAATTAACTGCCGGTTTATTACCGGCAGTTTTTTAATCATCACTCAAATAATATTATAGTTGATAATGCATATTATCTCTGCACCCTTTGCGAAAAACTTTGCGCTCTCTGCGTTAAAGCTTTAAGCCCAGAGTACGCTGAGGATTCGCAGAGTAAAGTCTACCACAATTCAAAATTGCCCAATCCCTTTTATATTTCTATCTTTTACCTCAAATTTGACAGAGTTTTATGTTTTGTTCCAAAAGCATCTTAATGTTTCTACCATCAACCGGATTTAATGAAACCGAGTTTCTCCTAATTTCTAACGAAATAAAAAAAGCCGGGTATAATTTATTCATTGTCTCGGATGCTAATTCTTTATGTATAGGTTCAAACGGACAAAAAATCAAAAATGATATTAGTCTGGTAAATGCCAATCATAATAATTTTGCCGGATTAGTAATTATTGGTGGAAGCGGAATAAAGCAATATTGGGATAATCATATTCTGCATAGCCTTTCATCCAAATTTTATGATGCCGGAAAATTAATCTCGGCAATTTGCAGCGCGCCAATAATATTTGCCAAAGTGGGAATAAAATTTGAAAAAGGTGTGTGCTATCCAGCCGATAAGTCAATTTTCGAATCTTATGGAATTGAATTTATCGATAACTCTGTTGTTGTTTCAAAAAATGTAATTACGGGGAAGGATAGCGCCTCTTCTAAAGAATTTGCCGATACGGTCATCAATTTTCTCAGAAAAAAACTATAGAACTCTTTTTAAATAAGACTTGTTTCATTACTTATGGAAACTAAAATAGAAAACCTTAAGAAGTATTGTGAATCTCTCACAAAATATACACGGCTCAAAACCCGTGAGGTAAGTATTGGAGATATTCCTCTCGGAGGTAAAAACCCAATACGTATTCAATCGATGACAACAACCGACACGATGAATACATTAGCAACGGTTGAGCAGTCGATTAGAATGATAAATGCAGGATGCGAGTATGTTAGAATTACAGCACCCAGCATAAATGAGGCACGTAATCTGGAAAATATTAAAAAGGAATTGCGGGCTCGCGGCTATCAAGCTCCATTGATAGCCGATATTCATTTTACACCAAATGCCGCCGAGCTTGCTGCGCGGATAGTTGAAAAGGTTCGCGTTAATCCGGGGAATTATGTTGATAAGAAAAAATTTGAGACTATTGAATACACCGATAAAGAATATCAGCTTGAGCTTGAAAGAATAAGAGAGCGGTTTGTACCTCTCGTAAAAATTTGCAAAGAATATGGAACCGCGATGCGCATCGGTACAAATCATGGTTCTCTCTCTGATAGAATTATGAGCCGGTACGGAGATACTCCCCTTGGAATGGTTGAATCGGCATTGGAATTTTTAAGAATCTGTGAAGATGAAAATTATCACAATATAGTTCTCTCCATGAAAGCCAGTAACACGCAGGTTATGGTTCAGGCATACCGGCTTCTAATTAATAAAATGAACTTGGAAGGGATGAATTATCCTCTTCATCTTGGCGTAACAGAAGCCGGGGATGGTGAAGATGGAAGAATAAAATCGGCATTGGGAATAGGTACGCTTCTCGAAGATGGAATTGGAGATACAATTAGAGTATCATTAACAGAAGAACCGGAGTATGAAGCGCCGGTGGCTATCTCTCTCGCAAGAAGATATGATGATAGAGCAAATCATAAAGCCATTATCGAGATTGAACAATCTCCCATAAATCCTTTCGAATATAAAAGAAGAAAATCATTTGAAGTTGTTGGAATTGGGGGAACTACAGTACCAAAAGTAATTTCAAATTTCAGCCTGATGAATGAAATAAACTATGATTCATTTAAGTCTATCGGTTATTATTATGATGAGCCGACCGATAAATGGAATATGAACGATACTGCTTCCGATTTTCTTTTTCTTGGAGATAATGAACTTCAATTCGATAGCCCTAATAATCTCAAATTAATCTTCAGTTACAAAAAATGGCTTGCGTTCAGTGACCGGACAATTGGACTCCCCCACTTCAAATATGATGAATTTATTAATGCCTCTGAAAAATCATTTGCCGCAAATTTCGTTGAAGTTGGGATTGAGGATTTATTTAAAGATGATTTTTCAAAATTAGCAAATAAGCAAAATGTAATTTTAGTAGCGGCTACAGAAAATGTAAGTGCAATGCCGGAGTTAAGAAGATTCTTTTTTGAGCTAATAGCTCGTGGAATTGATAATCCCGTTGTAGTAAAGAGAAGTTATTGTGGAATTGATGATGAGCATCTTCGTCTTTATTCATCAACCGATTTTGGCGGATTGCTAATTGACGGATTTGGTGATGCAGCATGGATTCAGTCCATTGAAACTTCCGGAATTGAGTTTATAAATAGAACACTATTTGGAATTCTTCAGGCGGCTAGAACAAGAATTTCCAAAACAGAATATATTGCATGCCCTTCTTGCGGAAGAACCCTTTTTGATTTAGTAGAAGTGACCAATAAAATTAGAAATCGAACAGAGCATCTTAAAGGGGTAAAAATCGCGATAATGGGATGCATCGTAAATGGTCCCGGCGAAATGGCAGATGCCGACTATGGATATGTTGGATCGGGGGTTGGTAAAATTACATTGTACAGGGGAAAAGAGGTAATTAAGAGGAGTGTAAACTCGGAAAACGCGCTTGATGAGTTGATTGAATTGATAAAAGAAGATAATGTTTGGGTAGAACCCGTTAAACTTTAAGATTAATATTTGAACCAGAGAATATTTTTCGCTGATTTTCTTAATTTTTACCTATAATACTTAATATTTACCCAATGTAGGAGAAATTCTTAACAAATTTAAAGCCAGACTCCTTGAACATGAAAAACAAATATGATATATTTTGTCTGCAATTATGAGAGAATTTTCTATCAAACCAAAAATATACTGTAGTTCGGATTTACAGAATTAAAAACTTATTAAATGCACTCCTAAACGGGTGCATTTTTTTTTATTTATGACCGTTGATGAATTGACAAAATATCTAGAAGGTTTTGCACCGCCCGGAATTGCATGGGATAGAGACAACGTTGGACTTCAGGTTGGCTCTCGAAAGCAAAAAATCAAAAATGTAATGCTGTCCCTCGATATCAGCCTTGAAGTCCTTAATGAAGCCGCTAAAAAAAATTGTAACTTAGTTATTTCACATCACCCAATCATTTTTACCCCAATTAAAAAATTAGATACCGATTCCGATTCAAAATCCCAAATAATAAAATTCGCACTAAACAAGAATATTGCCATTTTTTCAATGCACACTAATCTTGATTTCGTAAAAAATGGAGTTTCCTTTGCTCTCGCTAAAAAACTAAAATTGCAGAATATAGAATTTCTTGAGTCAGTACAATCTTCTCAATTTAAAATTGCTGTATTTGCACCGATTGACTCCGCTGATAAAATTTCTAAAGCAATGTTTGAATCGGGTGCGGGAATTATTGGAGAATATTCTGAGTGTAGTTTCAGAACTAATGGGACCGGCACATTTAAAGGATCGACCAATTCAACACCGGCCGTTGGAAAGAGGAACAATTTTGAAGCGGTGAGTGAAATAAAAATTGAATGTGTGGTTGATTCATGGAATTTGAGTAGAGTTATAAATTCTATCAAAAGAAATCACCCATACGAAGAGCCTGCTTACGATGTATTCCCTCTGCAAAATAAAAATATTAATTATGGTATTGGTGCAATTGGTCATTTAAAAGATGAGATGAATGAGAAAACTTTTCTTGCTTATGTAAAATCGTCACTTAAATGTGTTTCATTCCGTTACGCGCAAGGAAAAAATAAAATAAAAACTGTAGCGGTTTGTGGTGGATCTGGCGGCGATTTGCTTAATAAGTCAATTGCCGTTGGTGCTGATGCGTTTATAACAGCAGACTTAAAATATCACCAATTTCAGGAAGCAGAGAATAAAATTTTATTAATAGATGCCGGTCATTTCGAAACAGAAATTTTTGGCTTAAAAGTATTAAAAGAAAAAATTGAAGAATATCTCAAGAACATAAAAGGTACCAAAGTCCTTGAGTTTGGGGGTTCAACAAACCCCATAAAGTTTTATAAACAATAAGGAGCAATAAATTGATTGACAGACTTTCGACACTCTACGAACTCCAATTAATCGATAACCATCTTGATGAATTGGAGGAGTTGCGGGGAGATCTTCCCGCGGCTGTAAATGATCTTAAATTTCAGATGCAGTCTATAGAAGATCAGGTTAAAGCCAAAGAAGATGAAAAGAAAAAATCGCTTGATAAACGGAAACAAAACGATGAGGATGTTGACAGGCTCAAAACAAATCTTAAAAAATTCAAAGCCCAGCTTTATCAAGTAAGAAATAATAAAGAATATGATGCTCTCACAAAAGAAATTGATCATGCGGAAGAGCAGATTCAAAAACTTGAAGCAGAAAGTAATGCGCTCGAAGATCTGATTCAAAAATTGAAAAATGAAATTAATGAGGTTCAACCACAGCTTGAAGTTCTTTCAGCAGACTTAAAGGAAAAGGAAACCGAATTAAAGCAGATTATAAAAGCAAACGAAAGAGAAGAAGCGCGACTTTTGGACAAAAGAGAAAAAATTGCCTCAAAAGTTAAAAAACCAGATTACAACACCTATTCCAGAATCCGTAAAGCACTTAACGGAAGAGCGGTAGTAACAGTTATTCGTGAAGCTTGCAGCGGATGTCATAATCATATTCCACCACAGCGTCAATTAGAAATTAAACAGAACAAAAGAGTTTACTCCTGCGAATCTTGCGGTAGAATTTTAATAGCCGCTGAAATTTCTGAGAATGTTGAGAAAAATATTCAGTTATAAAAATGGTTGATATGTTTACTGGGTATTTCAAGAAAACCTTAATTGAAATACCCGTTTTTATTTTAAAGTTATTCTTTTAAGCTTCACATAAAAGCTGTCGTCTATAGTTTCAACTACTTTTCCTTCTTCGAGCAAATAATAACGTGGGGGACTGTTTCCGATTAGATCAAAAAATTCATTTATAGTAATTTCATGAAATGGGAAAGAAATCTTCGTTTTTTCAAAAAATTTTTCGGGCGTTGATCCACTTTCATTTAGAAAAAGAATATATAATGAGGGTAAAACTACTTTTTCTTCATTGAGTCTTTTTAACTCTTCAACCGATTCTTGACAATGTTCACAATCGGGATCAAACACTGCAACAAGCTTTCTGCCGCTTAATAAATCCGCTCTCTCTCCATTATTAAAGCTTGTAAATCGTGAAAATATCGATTCACTTTTCTCCTTTAGAGGAGATACCGCAAATACAGCAACAAGGGAGAATATAAGTACAGTCGCGTTAATAAATATTCCTCTCTCTTTTTCTTTAATAATGAAATAAAGAATAAACACTAAAACCAATATTATGATGTTTTTAATCAAGGATTCCAGAGGTGACATTTTGAACATCTCGCCGAAGCATCCGCAATTCTGAGTTTCCCCAAGCACAAATCCTGTGTAAATAAGATAGATTGAGAATAAAATTGTTACTGTTACTGTAAGTGGAATAGTTATTTTTTTTACATAATAAGGAAGTAAGAATAGAATTCCGATACATAATTCCAATCCCACCAATAATCTTGTATAGTAGCCTGCAACTTCTCGGGTTGCCGCTATACCTTGATCAATAAGTATTATTTCTATTAATCCTGGTACAATTAATTTTGAATACGCGGACAAGATAAATACAGCTGATAAAATAATTCTAATCAGCAGAGTTACTTTTTCATTTCTCACAAAACTAAAATTCATTTGATACCTGTTTTATTTTGGAAATTGGAACGCCAATTTTATCTTCCAAATCAATCATCGAATTAATAATAAAGATAGTAGTGTAGTTATTAATCTGATCAACTTTTATATCCTCTTCAATAATAATTTTCTGCTCAATTAACTTCTCCCGTTTTGTTCCCCTCAATAATGGAAATGCGGGAGTAAAAAAATTAGTTCCATCATAAAAAACAACATTTGCCCAGGCGGTATCTGTAATACCGCCATTTTTTATAAACAATGGAATTGCTGGTGCAACTTTTGCGGTATAATAATCTAGTTTTTTCCTGTCTGTATATTTGAATTCATAATTAATATCATTATCCTCTATTAAAACCAACTCTTCAATTAATCTAAAATTGTAATTATGAAACTCCACACTTTTAATATTTTCTTTATATAGGACTCGGCACTTTACCAACCCCACAGAATATTGCTCTGGAATTACAATATAGTCAGATAAATTAATTTTATTAATCGCATTGAACAAAGTGGAGCGAGAATAATTTAAACGGCGATTATGGTATTCAATATTATGGATTATTCCATCTTTAACTTTTATAGATTCAACTAAAAGGCACATATACTTTATCAATTAATTCTTGATATTCCGATTGGGCATTGCTCATATACGTTATTCCGCCACCACTTCTGAAAATATATTTTTCATTTCTCTTTTCTATAAAACGAATCATAACTGAACTATCAAGATTATTGCCATCGAATATTCCAAAAATTCCGGTATAAAACCCACGTGGACATTTTTCAACCGCATTTATAATTTCTACAGTTTTTTTCTTTGGTGCACCCGTTATGGAACCCGCCGGTAATAATTCAAAAATAATATTTCCAATATTTTGTTGATAATTATTTTCAAGTGTTCCTTTAATTAATGATGACACCTGAAGTAACGTTTTTTCATGAGTTTTAATTTCTTCTACGTACCGGAATTTTTCAACGTGTACATTTTTCGAAATAAGGCTCAAATCATTTCTAATTAAATCAACAATGGTAAAGTGTTCCGCCTCCTCTTTTGGATCGGCGAGTATTATTGCTTCCGCATTTTCTATTGAGCCATCAATTGTTCCCTTCATCGGATAAGAATAAATATAACCATCTTTAATCTTTACAAAGCATTCGGGAGAAAAAACCACAAATTCATCATCAAACAGAAGTTTATACTTTGCTCTGCTCGTATGATATATTTCTTCAATAGTGAGGTTCAGATCTATTACAGTCGGGAATGTCAAATTCAGCAGATACGTGTTACCGTTGTAAATTTCTTTACTCACTTTTTCAAACGCTTCTTTATACTCATCAAATGAAACAGGGTATTTTATTAATCGAATTTTTGAATGATGTTGTTGATTTATATTATAATTTTTGATGCCGTTTAAATCGAATAGAACTCTTTTTGAAATACTCTCAGGTTCAGATATAAAAATGTGTTTTTGTTCAAAATCAATTATAAACAAAAATGGCTTATGCATTGCACCATAAATGTTCATCAAATCAATCGAGTCACTTTTATTTAAAAACATATTATTATTTAAGCTTTACAATATCGGAGAGTATGTAACAATAATTATGCTTTTCCATTCCAATTTTAGGATAGTAATCAACAGCCGCCGGTGCCGAAAGTAAAATTAATTTAGCAGGTTTTGAAGCCTCATAAGTTAGTTTTATAAGTTCTTTACCAACTCCCCTCTTTTGAAAATCAACTTTAACCGCCAAATCTGAAAGATAAGTGCAGTAGGTAAAATCTGTTAAAGCTCTGGCAACCCCGATTAATTTACCTTTATAGCGCGCAGTTATAATTAAATTGGCATTAGCCACCATCTTGGCGATTCGGTCTTTATCGTCAACAGGTCTTCGCTCCCCTAATCCCGATTCATTTAAAACATTAACAAACTCTTCTACCGAAAGTTTTTCTTCCCGGTTATAAATAAGATTCATTACTGGATTCTATTTCTATGAAAGTATTTGTTGAATTATTGTTTTGATATCTGAGGCGGAAATAATCTTTATTTGATTATTCTGCTTAATAGATTTAATATTATTCACGGGAACAACAATTGATTTAAAACCAAGTTTGATAGCTTCTTGAATTCTCTTCTCGATGTTGCTCACACTTCTAACTTCTCCACCAAGACCTACTTCGCCTATAACTACAATATCATTTTTCGCAAATTTGTCTGTATAGCTTGAAGCTATCGCACAACAGATTGCCAAATCAACGGCAGGTTCTTCAATTCGTATTCCTCCAGCGATATTTAAAAAAACATTTTGGGATGATAATTTTAAACCCGCACGCTTTTCCAGCACCGCAAGTAAAATTGAAAGACGCCGGTAGTCAAATCCGGTTGCAACTCTTTGAGGCATCCCATATGGCGAAGGGGTTACCAGTGCCTGCACTTCGAGCAAAACGGGGCGTGTACCCTCAATGCTCGCGGTTACTACAGAACCTGTAATCTGATGATCTCTTTCACTTAAGAATATTTCACTCGGATTTGTAACTTCCCGTAGTCCATCGTCGTGCATTTCAAAAATGCCGATTTCATTGGTACTTCCAAAACGGTTTTTCTGAGCTCGCAGTATTCTGTAGGAATGACTTCTTTCCCCTTCAAACTGTAATACCGTATCAACTATATGTTCGAGAATTTTAGGTCCCGCAATTGCTCCCTCTTTAGTAACATGCCCAATTACAATTACAACAAATCCATTCTTTTTTGCCGCCTGCATTAATTCATAAGTACATTCTCTAATCTGGGTTACTGTCCCAGGGGCATTGTCAAATTCGGATTTATATGTTGTTTGAATTGAATCAATAATAACAACTTTAGGTTCTTCACTCTTTATGGCGTTTAAAATATAATCGAGATCTGTCTCGGTTAGAATTGATAAACTATCGGTATTTATTTTAAGTCGCTTGGCTCTTAAATTTATTTGATTTGCCGATTCTTCCCCGGTAACATAAAGAACATCCCCCTTAATTTTAGAAGCGGCCTGCATCACCAAAGTTGATTTTCCAATGCCGGGATCACCCCCAATTAATACAACAGAGCCGGGCATTAATCCCCCGCCGAGTACACGATCGAATTCTTCTAAATTTGTAGTAATTCTTTCTTCCAATTGAAAGCTAAGTTCATTTAGTTTTTGAACTTTTACTTGAGAAGTATTTTTTTTGCTTCTTCCTTTTTTTTCTTCAACTAATTCCTCTGTAAATGAATTCCACTCCTCGCACGAAGGGCATTTTCCCAACCACTTTGGTGAGTCGAATCCGCAGCTAGAGCAAATATATTTAATTTTGTTTTTGCTCATTTATATTCCGGTTCTCTGAATAAATTTTTGAATAACTGGATCTCGACTATTTAGTAATTCATCGGGAGTTCCAACAAAATATATCTGTCCTTCATTCATCATTGCAATTTTGTCAGCGGTGTTTTTCACACTAAACATATCATGCGTAACAATTATTGATGTTACGGTTAGTTTTTCATTTAATGATTTTATTAGATCATCAATTGCGTCGGACATAACCGGATCAAGCCCGGTAGTTGGTTCATCATACATAATATATTTTGGATTTGTGACTAGCGCTCTTGCAAGCCCAACCCTTTTTTTCATCCCGCCCGATAATTCTGAAGGTTTTAGTTTTTGAGTACCAGGGAGTCCCACCAATAATAACTTTTCATCAACTATTTCATCAATTTGTTTTTTCGAGATTTGGGATTGGTTTTCAATTAAAGCTAAGGCAACATTTTCCTCAACGGTCATAGAATCAAACAAAGCGGCACCTTGAAAAAGATATCCAAATTTTTGCCTCATTTTATACATTTGAGTTGCGTTCATTTGATGAACTATTTCCCCTTCAACTTTTACAAATCCTTCATCAGGTTTTAGCAATCCAACTATATGTTTTAGAAGTACACTCTTGCCACAACCGCTTCTCCCAATAATCGCTAACGATTCTCCTTCGTTAATCGAAAGATCGACGCCGCGTAACACTTTATTTGAGCCAAATGATTTATGAAGACTTTTAATTTCGATCATTGTTAAAATTGATTAATTACAGCTGAAATATAGAAAAGAAAAAAGAGTTATCCAGACTATGAATAACTCTTTTATATCAAAAACTACTTCATTTAATTAGGAGTAATTTTTATGGATTCAATCCGGTATGGCATTCAACACACAACATAGTTTTCCATTCATCGGTTACAGAATTACCTGGATGCTTAAACTCGAGCGAAGAATTAATATTTGATATCTCCAGCTTATCCGTGTATCCTTGCGCATTAATTGTGTGGCACAAATTGCAGTCTTTAGAAATTTTTACACCAGATTTAGAACTGTGACTGTCATTATGACATCGGAAACATCCATTAAACTCAAGATGCCCAATATTGTTTTGATAATGACTCCATTTAACTTTCATTTCGGGAAAAATATTTTTTGAATACTCGGCTTGGATTCCCACAACTGCTTTCTTAATTAAATTTTGTTGATTCGCATATATCTCGGGATAGTTATCTTTATAGAAATCATTAATCATCCTGGAAATACCTTTCATTGCCGAATCGCTGGTCGGGAAATCATTTCTCATAATTTCCATTGCGGCAAATTTTATTTGTTTTAGTTCTTTAGGAATTTTACCCGCTGTAATTGCATTATTAATAAAAAATGCTGGGGGCTGATAATTATGGGATGGGCGCGTATGGCAGTCCATACAATCCATTGTTCTGGTTTCGAGGTTTTCCAATTCCTGTGCTGATAATTTTATACCCTCTTCGAGATATATCGTCTCTTTGCCGGTTTTAAGGTTTGTATATTTTACCCATGGAATATTTTTTCTCTGATTGTCTGAGGCTTTATATTCGATTTTAATATCGGGATTTATATGCCAATGAATTCCTTCCTGTAAACCTAACGCGCTTAACTCCGATCCAATTTTCATGGTTAAATTAATATCCCATTCAGAATTGTTTTCATCACTTAAATAATGCTTTTGAATACGGAGTTTTCTAAAATAAAATTTCTCGGGCCAATGGCATTCCTCGCAAGTTTCTCTCGCTGGACGCAAATTAGCAATTGGTGTGGGAATTGGGCGGGGAAAGTTGTTCATAGCTACTGCGTAAACCTGATATAACCCCGACATTTTAGATTTTACATACCAGCCAACACCATCGCCAACATGGCAACTTACACAAGCTACCCGAGAGTGAGATGAATTTTGGTAAGCAACAAATTCTGGTTTCATAACTTCATGGCATAATTCACCACAAAATTCTACCGATTCGGTGTAATGAAATGCCTCATAACTCCCTACTGCGGTTGCAAGTAAAAATATTGATGTTCCAACAGAAAAAATAATAAAACCACCTCTAGTTCTTATATTGTTTAAGTCAACTACAGGCCAGCCCGGCTTTTCTGTAACTATGCCTCTTTTTTCTCTCCTGATCTTTCTATACATGCCGATTGGAATTAAAATTAATCCAAATAAAAGCACTGCAGGAAGAACCATAAAAATAATTAGTCCTAAATAGGTATTCCCCTTTTCGAAGAATGTATCTACAACAAAAAGGAAAACAATCATAAAAAAGCTGATTAGCGCAATTGTTGCCCCTATTAGAGAAATCCAATTTTGTGAAGAGTGAGGAAATTTTAATTTCATGATGCCACACTTTTTTGTTTGTATGCCGGTGTGAATTTAGTGAACGGTAATATAAATGGAAAGAAAAAAGATATTGGGTAAAAATGCCCGCTTTGAGAGAGCGGGCATTCTAAATTAACTATTTCGTTTTTTCAGTTTTTTTATCATCAGTTTTGTTATCCGATTTCTCTTTTTCGATTATAATTTTTTCAATTCTTTTTTCGTGCATGGGTGAATGCATATTTCCTCCGCCACAGCAACAACAGCCTCTGTGTCTTGGAGCGGATCTAAAAATCATTACATTTTCATCATCTCCATCTTTATTAATTTTGATCTTGAATTCTTTGCCGCTTTCCTTTTCATTCCAAAAGGCATCGGCTTCATCTCCCTCTAATTCTTTGGTTTCTACTTTTCCATCCTTATCAGTTGTAATCAATATTTTTTTCTTCCCGTCAACCCGCTCAACTTTAACTGTTTTTTTGATTTCTTTTGCATCTCCCTCTTCAGCAATAAATTTGAATTTACGGGCCTCTCCCGAAAAGTTTTCTTCGCCATCTGAGGTAATAAAAATCATTTTCTTATCAGATTTTGCTCTCAATAATTTGCCAAGCTCTTCCGCCTCTTTACCTTCATAAACCACATCTTTTCCATCGACCTTAACAGTAATTTTTTCAATCTTACCATCGAGCTTCGATTTTACTTCCGGTTTATCCTGTGCTAGAATTGCTCCACTAATTATAAGAATTATCATGATTGTTAGGGATGCAACCAGCTTAGTGTTTGAATTGTACTGCATGTTATTCTCCTTTTTGTTTTGAGTAAAATTAGAATCTTGTACATTCAAATAGTATTAAAGAGTCCTTAAAAAATGTTAAAAAGTGTTAAAAGTATGTATTCTTCAATACATTAGTATATTTTTGAATACATGAATAGGAAAAAATTAAAATTCATTGTTGCTTTAATGGTTGCAGCAGTTGCCGGTTTAATAGCGATTCAAATTTATTGGATTGTAACCCTAATAAAGATTGAAGAGGAACGATTTAACAGAACGGTAAACGACGCACTTTTTTATTCAGTGCAAAAACTTGAAAAGAAAGAAGTGTTTAAGGCAATCACCCAAAAAGCTAGTGGAGATAAAGATTTTCTCTTCTTTGTAAAGAATGCAGATTCTACTACTTTCACATGGAATTACAAAGACACTTCCAGAAAAGTGAAATACTTAAATATAGTTGAGAAAAAAATTGATACGATAAAAGGAGACGGGAAGCCGAAAACAGATTCTCTGCACATACGAATAGTTGCTCCAAGTCCCAATTTAAAAATTATGTTGGATGATGGTAATGGGAAGAAAAAGCAACAAACAAACAAGAATCGAAGAAAAATCCTGGTTCAAGAGGTAGTAACCGAGTTAATAAACGAAAACAAACTTAAACCCATTCATGAAAGAATCAATCCGCAAGAGTTAAATAATATTCTTAAAAATGAATTTGAAAATAGAGGAATAGATTTACAATTCAGTTTTGGCATTAAATCAACAAGTAATAATTTGTTCTCCGTTTTACCTATCAAGAGTGATTCGCTAAATCTCGCAAATTCCAAACACAGCACATTTTTGTTCCCTGAAGAAATAATAGGAACGCCAAGTCAACTGCTGGTTTATTTCCCGAATGTCAATTCATTTATTATTAGTAAAATTTCTTTGATGCTAATTGTAGCATTATTGTTAACACTTGTGATTTCGGGTGTTTTTTACAAGACAGTTCAAATGCTTCTGCAACAAAAAAGAATAACCGAGATTAAGAATGATTTAATTAACAATATCACACACGAATTTAAAACTCCCCTTTCGACAATCTCTCTTGCATGTGAAGCGTTAAATGAGCCTGCTTTGGTAAACAATTCTGAATCGCTCGGAAAATATGCTTCAATTATTAGGGAAGAAAATATACGTTTACAAACAATGGTGGACTCTATTCTAAATGCGGCTTTATCTGAAAAGGAATCATTTAATCTAAAAAATGAGCGGGTGGATATTCACGATATAATTCGTCAGTCGGTTCAGAAAATTTCTAGTTTAGAAAGGGATAGTAAATTAAAGATTAACTTAGAATTAAATGCTGCGGTGTGTCCAATTTGGGGAGATTCGTTCCACCTTAATAATATGTTTTCCAATTTGTTTGATAATTCAATAAAGTATAATCAGAACAACCCCACAATTAATATTTCGACACATAATGAAAATCAAAAAATAATAATTAGGGTTTCTGATAATGGGATTGGTATTTCAAAAGAGCATATAAACAAGATATTCGATTCATTCTACCGTGTACAATCGGGTAATATTCAAAATGTAAGAGGCAATGGAATAGGATTGAGCTATGTAAAAAAAATTGTGATTGCTCACGGTGGAATTATTAGGGTAAATAGTGAACCAGGAAAAGGATCAACATTTATAATTGAACTGCCAATATCAAGATGATACGAAAAGTAAAAATATTGCTTGTGGAGGATGATAAAAATTTAAGTCAAATATTGGTTGAATTTCTTAATCTAAAAAATTATCAAGTTGTTCATGCTATAAATGGAGATGAAGGTTTCGAGTTTTACAATATCCACAAACCGGATATCTGCATTATTGATGTAATGATGCCGGTGATGGATGGGTTTTCACTTCTCAAAAAAATAAGAAGAGAAGATCAGCAGACTCCATGTTTAATCCTAACGGCAAAATCATTAGTAACAGATAAAGTTGAAGGATTTAAATTGGGTGCCGACGATTATTTAACCAAACCATTTAGTGTTGAAGAATTAGTATTGAGAATAAATGCTATATTGAAGAGGTCATCGTCTGGCATACTAAATATTGAAACAGAGGTATTTACAATCAGCAATTTTTATTTCAATCATAATTCAAGAATTCTACGGATAAATAAATTGGAGCAAAAACTCACCCCCAAAGAAGCTGATCTGCTTTTTATTTTGTGTAAAAATGTAGGTAAAATTGTTTCAAGATCTGAGACTTTAAATCAAATCTGGAAAATTGATAATTATTTTACCGCTAGAAGCATGGATGTTTATATAACAAAATTGAGAGGATATTTGAAAGAAGATAAGTGCTGTGAGATCGAGAACATTCATGGTACGGGTTACAGATTAACAATAAAGTAATATTAATTAGGAATTTCTTTTAGATATCTATTAAAAGGTTTCACTAAATAAAAATTTGCCGCCAACCTTCCAACGGTATATGCTGAAACAGCGGCTACCGCTCCAACAACCGATAGGTAATTAATAAAAACTATTAATACAAAAATTATTCCTAATACTTCCAATACTGTCGCCATTGTGATTGGTTCAGTATGCCTAGTGTTAACAAGAACGGCTCGCTGAAAATTAATCCACACGGTTGTAACAGGGAAGAACGAATAGATAATTAATGGAATTCTGGCAAACTCAGCTAGTTTCGTGGTTAAACCAGCAACATTTGTTAACCACAACATCGATAATGGCGTTAATGCTATTAACCCCAGCGCCGTGAAAACCAAAACCGCCATTCCGAATGCAAAGTTGCGAAGTTTAATATATTCCTTTTGTGTTTTGATCAACGCTATTCCAACTTCCTGATACGATAAACCAAAACTTCTGAAAATAAAGACAAGTCCATGTAGAACCGGTAGTACCGCTAGCGATTCCAAAGACATTCTGCTTTGTCCCATAAAAAATGTAACAATTGGATGCACTCCTAAAGAAATAAATGATGTAAGTGCCAAAGGGTAATAAAACTTAAATATATCCTTTTGATTAATACTTTTTTTGTTTTCTGAATTATTATCAAAAAAATTAACTAGTAACTTCCCCACCATAACTCTAGTAGCTATTGCTTCGGTGATTACACCTGCCGAGAGAGCACAAGCGCCTATCATAACTCCATCAACCATTTTGGATGAATATAGTAATGTACCAGTTAAACCCATAGCTGCTAATCGTATCACAGTTCCGTAAGCCACCAGTTTTGTTTTTCCGGAACGAATCATTATCCCTTGATAAAACCTTCGGTATCCAATTGAAGGAGCCCAAGGAATTAAGACTATAAGAGCGTAATAGTTTAGATCAGCAACTCTTTGTGGCAGCTTAATAAGATTAATAGCAACAAAATTATAAATTGATGGAATCAGCAAAACCAAAATTGAGAAAACTGTGAATGCGCTTAGTATATAAACAAATTTTTTAAGTTTTTGATAAGTTTCACGATTTTCGACAAGTGCAGTTGATGCGCTTAGCAGCAATATAACCGGAGATTCAATAATTAATGCAATTGAAAAAGCCACACCATAGGCGGCTAAATTATATTCCGGATCGGCAAATCGTGCTATTAAAGCTGTTAAAAATGGGCCTTCTACGGCCATCATTAACCAGGTTGCCGAAAGCGGGAACCAAAATTGAAATATTTTTTTGTATGAAAGTTCTTCGTTCATCTATTTTCGAAAATTAGCATTACTAAGATAGGGGATTTTTCAATACCATATATTTGTCTACTTTTCTTCCTAAATTTTGAACAACGATTTTAGCGGAGTAATTATGATTGCAAAAGAATTGTTGGATATTTTGTGCTGCCCCCAAACTAAGGCCGATTTGGTTTTGGATGGTTCAAGGTTGGTCTCAATGGATAAAAAAACAAGGCGGTGTTATAGAATTGAAAATGATATCCCGATTATGTTAATCGAAGAATCAGTTCAACTTTCCATTGATGAATGGGAAACTGTTATGAAAAAGTATAACGTTAATGTATAGCTGGTCATGATTGAAAAAACGAACAAAGATGAATTTTTAGATTTTTTGGTTGACGCATCTAACTTTAAAGGGGATGCCGAGAAACTATATATTCCAGAATCCGAAAAAGATATCAGTTCTATTCTAACAAGTTGTAATCTTACTGGAGAAAAAATTACGGTAGCCGGCAACGGAACAGGTGTCACTGGATCACGAGTGCCTCTGTCAGGTTCAATTCTTTCACTTCAAAAATTGAATAATATTATTGAGTTTAATGAGAAAGAAAAATGGATTAGGGTTCAACCAGCATTAGTTCTATCTGAGCTACAAAATTTTGTGGAGAGCAAATCACTATTTTATCCTCCCGATCCAACCGAGAGAAATTGTTTTATTGGTGGTAATGTAGCTACAAATGCCTCTGGAGCTAAATCATTTAAATATGGTGCTACCAGAAATTATGTGATTGGGTTAAATGTTATTTTACCTTGCGGTGAGATTCTTAGTATTAGTCGTGGTGAGTTTATCGCTGATGGAAATTCATTAAGATTCAGTACCGAAACAAATAGTTACTCATTAGAATTGCCAAACGTACAAATGCCGACTGTAAAAAATGCTTCCGGTTATTTTATTAAATCCGGTATGGATTTGATTGACTTATTCATTGGTTCAGAAGGTACATTAGGGATTATTACTGAAATAAAACTTAAGTTGATTGCGCTTCCTAAAGAACTTTTGTCAGTAATTGTATTTTTTGATGATGAGAATGATGGCCTTAATTTCATTGATGAAGCCCGATCCGCATCACGCAACAGTGAAAATTCCGAATCAGAATTATCCGCCAGAGGTCTGGAATTTTTTGATGGCAATTCTCTCAAATTTCTCTCAAATGAATTTAACAACATTCCAGATGAAGCTGGTTGCGCAGTTTGGTTCGAACAAGAGAATTTTACCGATGAACTGCTTGGTAAATGGTTGGATTTGATAATAAAACATAATGCTGATGCAGAAAAGGCGTGGATTGCCGCCAATGCCGTTGACCTTGAAAAATTTAAGGATTTTCGCCATTCAATTTCATGGAAAGTGAATGAATACATAACACGGCATAATTTTAGAAAAGTGGGGACCGATACGTCTGTTCCAGTTAATTCATTTCGTGATTACTTTAATTTCATGAAAGCCTTACCTCAAAGGGAAAATATAGATTATGTGATTTATGGTCACTTTGGCGATTGTCATCCGCACTTAAATATGCTGCCAAAGAATAATGATGAGTTTGCGAAGGCAAAAAATATTTATACCGAGATCTGTAAAAAAGCGGTTAAGTTAGGCGGAACTGTTTCAGCTGAGCATGGAATAGGAAAAGCAAAAAGAGATTATTTAACAATGATGTATGGGGAGAAAACAATTAAGGAGATGGCAAAAGTAAAACTCTATTTTGATCCCAAAAACATTCTTTCGCCAGGGAATTTATTTAATGAAGAATTGATTGATGAACTTAAGTCTAATTTATAAAATTATTATTGCGTTTCTAATTTTTTCATGGCAGGTAATCGCTCAACAGCAAAATCTGGATAATAAATACAGACTTGCGGAATCGTACGAGCGATCTAATCAATTAGAAAATGCTGAGCGACTTTACCTGGAATTATTCACCCTTCAGCCAACAAATTATACTTTCTTTGAATCATTAAATCGGGTACTGATTAACCAAAAAAAATATGAGCGGTCAATTCATCTACTTCAAACGAGATTA
Source organism: Melioribacteraceae bacterium (assembly GCA_019638015.1). Taxonomy (NCBI): domain Bacteria; kingdom Pseudomonadati; phylum Ignavibacteriota; class Ignavibacteria; order Ignavibacteriales; family Melioribacteraceae; species Melioribacteraceae bacterium. The sequence goes on from JAHBUP010000001.1 coordinate 3,841,197, forward strand.
AATGAAAATCCTATGGATATTAATCTTTATGGAATGATGGGACTTGTTTATAAATATCAAAACAACTCGGCAAAAGCAGATTCAATTTGGGAGGCTGGAATAAGAACAAACCCAAATCAGTCAATTATCTATAGAGTAATCTCAAACTATGCAATTGAATCAAGAGACTACTCAAAGGCAATAGAAGTACTGACAAGAGGGAAGAGAAATAGCGGTGAATCTTTTATGTTTTCCCTTGATCTTGCCAATATTTACGCGGCCAATATGAAGTATCGTGAAGCCGCAGAAGAATATTGCGAAATTCTGAAATTGCGACCTGATCAGAATCAATATATTAAATCGCGAATTACAAATTTTATTACGCGCCCCGATGCAGCCCAACAAATTATTGAAATATTCAAGAAAAATTTAAACTCTATTCATGCACTTTACGACATTGTTTCATCGGTTTATTTGGCCATAGGTAATTACGAAGAAGCATTTAAAACCACAATTGAGGGGGAAAGAAAACTAGGCAAAGATGGCACAATGATTTATATTTTAGCCCAAGAGCTATATCGCAACAAAGTCTATTCATGGTCGGCAAAAGTATTTGAGTATTTGATTGATAACTATCCCGCATCGATAAATATAATGCCCTCAAAACTTGGTTATGCTAAAACTTTAGAGTCCTCAATTAAGGAAAAAGAGATTACAGAAAATGAATGGTTGCCCATCAGGTTTGAGAATACAAAATTTAGAGTTGATTACGAAAATGTTATAAGAATGTATTTACTATTTGCCGAAAGTTATAGATCGAATGCCGCCAGAGTTGAAGCACTTTTTAATGCGGCCGAAATATTAAGAACTAAGTTTAGTGATTATGAACAATCAGATTCTTTATATAAACTAATTTTGATTGAATCTCCTACTTCGATCTTTGCTTTAAATTCAAACATTGGACTTGCAAAAAATTCGATCTCTCTTAATAATCTTTCTCATGCCCGTAACTTTTTAGAACAAGCGTTTAGCAATTCCCGTTATTCTGCTGAGGAATTAAATGAAGCTAAATTTATAAGTGCAAAAATTGATTTCTGGGAGGGGAAATTTTCTGACGCATCAATTAAGTTGGTTGAGCTTGTGTCAAATTTCCAAATGAATTTTACCAACGATGCAATCGAATTAACGGCTGTAATTACCGCAGCAAAAAGTGATTCACTGAGCTTGTTAGGATATGCTAAATCTGACCTTTTCTTGTTTCAAAATAAACCCAAAGAAGCACTTGTTGAATTAAAAACTTTAGCTGATAATCCTAATCTATTGATACTAAATGAGTTCGCTCAGATAAAAATTGTAGAAATTTTTTTAGCAATGGGTAATTTTATTGAAGCCGAAGATATACTTAAATCTTTAATAGACGATGAAAAAACAACGATTTTCGACGATAAATCAACTTTTTTAATAGCACAATTACTCTTTTTTTGTAAAAAAGACAATTCTGCAGCCCTTGAATATTACCAAAAATTACTTGCAAAATTCCCTAACTCATTATATTTTGACCGTGCCCGTACTCAAATTAATTTTTTAAATAAAAATTTAAATCTAAAATGAGCAAAAGAGAACCCAAAACAGTCAAATGTTCCTTCTGTGGAAGAGATGGTAGCGAAGTTTCGAGCATGGTTGCCGGACCGGATGTTTACATATGCGACATCTGTATAAAAACAAGTATTGAAATCCTAAAAAACAACATCACACCCGCCTCAACCAAAAAAGAATCGTACCACTCATCTTTAACCCCGGACCTGATTAAAAAGAGTTTAGAGGAATATGTAATCGATCAAGACCTTGCGAAAAAAATACTTGCGGTAGCGGTTTATAATCACTACAAGCGAATTAATGCAACAAATTCACTTTTTGATCTTGACGATGTAGAGATTGAAAAGAGCAATATTCTATTGATTGGACCAACTGGTGTGGGGAAAACTCTTCTCGCACAAACTTTAGCTCGAATTCTCGATGTACCATTCGCCATTGCAGATGCAACCACTTTAACTGAGGCAGGCTACGTTGGCGATGATGTTGAGACTGTACTAGTTAGATTATTACAGGCGGCTGATTATAATCTTGAAAAAGCCCAAAAAGGAATTGTGTACATCGATGAAATTGATAAAATTTCACGTAAGAGTGAGAGTACTTCAATTACCCGTGATGTTTCAGGAGAAGGCGTACAACAAGCTCTTTTAAAAATATTAGAAGGTACTGTGGCCGGCGTTCCTCCGCGTGGTGGTAGAAAACACCCCGAGCAGAGTTTAATAAACGTCAATACTAAAAATATTCTGTTTGTCTGCGGCGGAGCTTTTGATGGAATTGAAAATATTATTGCCAGCCGAATCAATAAAAACACAATCGGTTTTGATTCTAGCACTGCAGATACTGAAACTCTTGATAAGGATAACTTGATGTCTAAAGTCCAGCCAGAAGATCTTGTAAAATATGGTTTGATTCCGGAGTTGGTTGGTCGGCTTCCAATTATCGCACCGCTTAATTCGTTGAATGAAAATGCTTTGAAAAATATTTTGATAGAACCAAAAAATGCTATTGTAAAACAATATCAAAAATTGTTTATGCTCGAGGGCGTTGAATTGGAGTTCGATGAAAACGCACTAAACGAAATTGTAAAAAAAGCAATGGAAAGAAAAACCGGTGCTCGCGCTCTTCGTTCTATTGTAGAGGGAATTCTTTTAGATGTAATGTATGAATTGCCAACAAAGGAAAATATTGATAAATGCCTCATCACCCGCGATGTTGTTACTTATAACGAAAAACCTATTTATATTGAGAGTGACAGAAAAACAGCATAGTATTCTTATTAATTTTTTAAAGGAGCCATGCAGCAAAGCATGGCTTTTTTTTAAACGAAATTTTTAGTCAATTTGATAGTAGAGTATTGGAATTTATAAAAGAATGAAAATTGCAATCATCTTTTTTACTATAACATTGCAGGTTTTGGGTCAATCCAAAATATTGATACCAATGGATATACGCCAAACGGATCACTTGAAAGCTTATGGAATTACATTTAATTCACTTAAAACTGGTTCGAGTGCCGACTGGCTTTTAAACTATAGGGGCGGATCGTTTTTATTAGATTATTCAGAACGGATTATTTTGCAGTGTCAGGTTAAGGGAGTTTCTTTCGAAACCGTTTCGGCATCCGCAGTGGCGCAAATATATGCCGAGGTTCAAAGTGAAGAAAATAATTCCGATGTAGTTCGTTTAGAAAAAGCTCCTACAATCGCAGTTTATGTACCTCCGGGTTATCAACCTTGGGATGACGCTGTTATACTTGCCCTTAATTATGCCGAAGTTCCTTATGATAAAATTTGGATAAGGGAAATGCTGGCTGGAAGTCTTAGCAAATATGATTGGCTTCATTTGCATCATGAAGATTTCACCGGACAATATGGAAAGTTTTATGCCGCATTCAGCGGTGCTCAATGGTATATAGAACAGCAGTATCTTTATGAAAAAGAAGCAACCGAATTGGGTTATAAAAAAGTATCGGATATGGAAAAAGCTGTTGTGCTCGAAATTAAAAACTATGTTTCGCAAGGTGGATTTTTATTTGCGATGTGCTCTGCGACCGATTCATACGATATTGCTCTCGCGGCGTTGGATATTGATATTGTTGATAAAATGTATGATGGAGATCCTCCGGATGCAAATGCCGAGGAAAATCTAAATTTTGATAGGACATTTGCTTTCCAAAAATTTCAGTTGGAAATGAATCCCATGGTTTACGAATATAGTAATATCGATATTCAACCCCTTGAAATTGCTGATCAAAACAATGATTATTTTACTTTATTCGATTTTTCTGCAAAATATGATCCTGTTCCAACTATGTTGGTTCAGAACCATGTTAATGTAGTTAGAGGTTTTATGGGGCAAACAACAATGTTTAGAAAAAATCTAATTAAAAACTCAGTTCAGATTCTGGCAGAGAGACCCGGTACAGATCAAGTTAAATATATTCATGGAAATTACGGAAGAGGCACGTTTACTTTTTACGGAGGACATGATCCCGAAGATTACCAGCATGCTGTTGGAGATCCCCCAACCGAATTAAATTTGTTCAAAAATTCTCCAGGTTACCGATTAATATTAAATAATATTCTCTTTCCAGCAGCTAAAAAAAAGGAACAGAAAACTTGAATCTAATTATCAATTACCGCATCAAACGAGCTAGTTAAGAGAAAGTATGAAAACATTAAAATTCAAGAATCATAATGAACAAGTGCCAATTGGTAAACTGGTTTGCGTAGGTAGAAATTATGCTGCTCACGCAAAAGAACTCGGGAATGAAGTACCCGACTTTCCAATAATCTTCCTCAAACCATCTTCCGTGGTGATTTATGATGGAGATACAGTTGTGCATCCACCATATTCGAATGATCTTCATCATGAAGTTGAACTAGTACTCTATATTGGTGAAGAAGTCAAAGACGCAGATGATGCAAGCGCTGAACGAGCAATTTATGGTTACGCTGTAGGATTGGATATGACACTTCGCGATCTTCAAAATGAATTTAGGAAAAAGGGGGAGCCATGGACTCTTGCTAAATGTTTTGATACGGCTGCTGTTGTATCGGATGTAGTTCTTAAAAAAGATTACGTGCTAAAAGGAAATGAGATTATCTCCCTTTCTGTTAATGGTATTGAAAAACAAAATACTTCAATTAATAATATGATTTTCTCTCCAGTAGATATAGTAAAATATATCTCCGCAAGATTAACTCTGGAAAAAGGTGATTTAATATTTACCGGAACACCGGAGGGAGTTGGAAGAGTTAAACCCGGGGATTTAATTGAGGCGGAATTGGAAAATATTGGAAAAATAAAAACTGAAGTGATTAAAAAATAATTAGAGGTAATAATGCCTGTTTTTGAATATAAATGTTCAGATTGCAACAAAAAATTTGAAGTGCTTCACAAATCATCAACATCACTCGAAGAAATTATTTGTCCCGATTGTCATTCCAAAAATGCGAACAAATTATTTTCTTCCTTTGCTGCATCTGTTAGTTCTTCGAATTATTCTCCTAGTTCCAACTGTAGCAATGGAAGTTGTTCAGTTCCATCTTACGGCGGATGCGCAAGCGGGATGTGCGGGTTAAATTAATGTTATTTTGAGACGCAAATAATTGCGTCTCAATTTTTGCTTCATTCGTCGATCAGTTGTTTTTTTATAAATCCGCAAATTTCATCCATTGCCTCGGTAGCCTCCTTAAACATTGGAGCTAACAAGGGATAACAGTGAATCATCCCCTTCCCTGCTATAAAAATAATATCATTGCCTGCTTGCTTTGCTTTTAGATAAAACTTTTCACCGTCTTCGTACAATTCGTCATCTTCACCAGAATTAATAAATATTGGGGGTAATCCGGTAAGGTCGCCAAACAAAGGGGATATAAATGGATTATCAGCTTTGTCATTCCCAATATAGTGTTTACTGAAAACCAACCAAGAGTTAAGGGGCGCGAGTGATACTTTATTTTTAGAAGTGTATGATTGGCTTGAGCAGGTTAAATCTGTCCAAGGTGAAATTGCAACCGCTGCTTTTGGAAGTGGAATCTTTTTTTCTTTAAGAGCTAAAAGAATTGCCAGAACTAATCCTCCTCCGGCAGATTCTCCAGCGATAATTATATTCTCAGCTTTTTTTCCCATAATTAATAATTGTTCGTAAATTTTTACCGAATCATCAAGTGCGGCCGGAAATGGATGCTCAGGTGCAAGTCTGTATTCATAGAGATAATTAATAACCCCGCATCTTTCCGCGAACTTAGATACAAATCCTCTATGATCAGCGCATGAGCCGGATACATATCCTCCACCATGAACATACATTATTAGTTTATCTTTATTCGATCCCTTTGGAATTATCCACTCGCCTTTTATTCCGGCAATCATTTCCTCTTTTATTTTTACACCATCGGGAATTTTAGAATACTTCGACGCACCTTTTTCACATTCATCTCTAAAATTTTGAATCGAGGAGTTATCATCAAAAACTTCCTTTCGAAGCTTTCCTTTGAACAGATGTCTCTTTCTCAATAGACCAATAATAATTTTACTTCTTAAACTGGACATAATTTATTTCCTAATTTGAATTGACGTAGACTGAAATTATTGGAAGCAACAAATTCTTAATTTGACTATCATTTATGACGTGGTAGCTGAAACTTTTACCCAACAAAATAAAAATTATTTTGATAATAGTGAGTGACTCTGGCAGATGATACGAACGCCTCACTAGGAGGCGTTCAGAGATAGATCATTAGATGTTTAACTTAAAATTACTCGAAAACCTTGTGGTATCAAATATTTCAAACTAATTATATGTCATCAATGTTGAATATTCTTTTGCGTATTCAAGCATCTGTTTTGTAAAATCATCGGGATACTCAACCTTTACATCAATAATTTCATCGCCATTCATAACCGGCACAAGTTTAGGGTTAATAAATCCGGCATATGGAGCAATGTTCAACTTTTTATATCTCTCTAATACTTCCTTATGGAGTTCTAGATCGATCTTAACACCATAATTTTCAACGAGGGCTTTACCTGCTTCATAATCTCCTTCTGATTTTATTCTTTGAATCTCTTTAAGTAACTCACCAAAGATACTTCGCAGCTTTTCATAATTATTAATTACAAAATATGTTTTGCCCTCTTTGTTTTTCCTTTCAATTATGTTTTCACTTTTCCCTTTTTCAAACGCCCAGAGAGAAACCAGTTGTCTATTTCTCATATGTGCTTGTTCAATATTATCACCCAACTCAATTCTCGAAAGTTGTGTCATCAAACCATTTCGTATATAGGAATTATATTCTGCTTTTCCAACTTCAAGCGAAGGCATTACTCCAATATCAACTAACTTTTTATCAAGTATATAATATAGCGCTACCAAATCGGCACGAGCTTCTTCGAGTGCGTTAGAGTAGTTTTTTAAAGTTTCATTAGGCATACCGATGCCCGGATTTATTTGTCCCGATGCATGACCAATGACCTCGTGCATATCAGTATGAAGATCACTGGCGAGGGCTCCATATTTTTTTGCCAATTCAATTTCCTCTTTTGAATAGGCGAATTCCTCCAAAACCCCGCTCGTTTCTGCCGCTTTGTTGTATGAATAAACAATATTACCAAGATTAACAGATTTAGATCCATGTTCCTTTCTTACCCAATTAGAATTAGGCAAATTAATTCCGATAGGTGTGGAGGGAGAAGCGTCCCCCGATTCTACAACAACTGTGATAACCTTCGCAGATACTCCTTTCACATTTTTCTTTTTGTGCTGGGGAAACAGTGGTGAATTATCTTCAAACCATTGGGCGTTGTTGCTTATTGCTTCAATTCTTTTTGTCGCTTCTTCATCTTTAATTGAAACAATGGCTTCAAATGTACCTTTATAACCTAACGGATCATTATAAACCTCAATAAATCCATTAACCACATCAATCACAGAGGAAGTATCTTTTACCCATTCAATATTATATTCATCCCACTTTTTTAAATCACCTGTCTCATAAAACTCTACTAATAATTTTAAGGCTTTTGCCTGCTGTTCATTTTCCGCAACCTCAATTGCTTTATTAAGCCAATAAACAATTTTTTGAATTGAAAAAGCATACATGCTGTTAGCTTTCCAGGTTCGCTCGAATATTTCTCCCTTTTCTTTTATCAGCTTTGTGTTGTGCCCAATTTCAACCGGGCGCTGGTCATTCGGGTCTATTTTATTTTTATAAAACTCCTCAACTTCTTTCTGATTAACTCCCTCATAAAAATTAACAGCCGAACTCTTTACCAAATCATATTTCGTATCAAGATTAACTTTTACAGCATCAACGGTTGGATCAAATATCAGTTTAACAAGGTTTTTGTACAGATCCTCTTTTGTCTCATAATTCTGAAGAGGTAATTCAAAGTCATCGGAACCGTCAATCAACTCCTTAAAATATTCTTTTGAAAATTCAGGAATAAATTTTTTATTTGAATAATGATGATGAACACCGTTCGAAAACCAAACTCTTTTTGTATAAACCAAGAACTTTTCAAACTCTGGAGTACTCTTATCGCCGTTGAATGTTCTTACAATCCCTTCAAGTGTACGTCGGATATAAAGGTTGTGTTTATAGTTTTGATCATAAATCATATCCCGGCCATAAAGTGCTGCTTGGTATAAATAATACACTAATTTTTTCTGCTTTAGTGATAAGTCTTCAAATCCGGGTACTTGATATCGCTGGATTCTGAGATCAGCAAACTGCTCAGTAACATACTTAAAATTGTCTTCTTGCTTTTCTTTTGTTGAACAATTCATAAAAATTAATCCCGCAATAATTATTAAAAAAGTATTCTTTAAGTTCATAAAAACCTTTTTACTTGTTGATAATTGGGTGAAAAAATATAACATTTGTTTTCCTTAAACAATGAATTAAATGAGTGCTATTTTATGAATATTCAGATATTTGGAAGAAAAGACTGTAACGACACAAAAAAGGCGGAACGCTTTTTTAAGGAAAGAAAGATAGAATTTCATTTCCGTAATTTAGCCGAAAAAGGGGTATCTAAAGGTGAACTTGAGAACATTTCGAGCGTTCATCCTTTAGAAAATTTAATTGATAAAGAGGGGAAACGGTTTACAAAGAGAAATCTAAAGTATATGACATATAACGTGGAGGAAGAATTGTTGAGTGATCCACTTTTATTCAGAACCCCCATTGTTCGAAACGGAAAACTATCCACTATTGGGTTTGAACCTGATATTTGGAAATCGTGGCTCTAGTATTAAATAATATTTCTTTTTTTCAGATCATTAACCAGATTTTCGTAACCAATAAAATTAATTGCATCCCACCCACAGTTAATCGCGCCTTCAGCATATTCTTTTACATCATCAATAAACAAATGCTCTGAAGCGGGCTTTTGAGTGTATTTCTCAACTGCATGGTAAATTTCTTTTTCTGGTTTAATAGCTCCCACTTCATGAGACAAAATTAGTTTATCAAAATGAGTCAAAAAATCATAATTTCCATAACCATACTCTTTATGTATTTCGTTTGTGTTTGAAAGCAGTACCAATTTATATTCTTGTTTTAATATTGGAAGAAGCGCTATTACATCATCATTTTTAGTAAAAATGTTAGAGAAAACTTCACAAAACTCTTTCCCAGTAACTTTATTTTCAGTCCACTTCATCATTATTGAAAGGAATTCCTCACTAGATAATAGTCCTTTTTCAAAATCTTGGTGAATATTGTAATTGTTTTTATAGGTTTGAAAAAATATATCGCCGAGCCCCTCTTTTTTATTGTTCAAGAATTCTTTTGTCGGAGAATAATCGAATGGAATTAGTACATTGCCCAAATCGAAGACAATTACTGAATAATTGTGCATTTTATTCTCCTTGATAATTAACCGTTTCTGAAATAAAAGAGATAAGTCTAGCTTTTATTTGTTTTTAAGTTTTTAAATAAACAAGATTTTTAATTCTTAATTATTATTTTTACAGTTAAATATATTAATAATATCGGCAACAGAATAGTTACATGTCTAAATTAGGTAAGAAGTTCATTAGAATAACCGTGCATCAAGATGATAAATCGCGACTTGAGTATTTAATAGAGCGGTTAAGTTATATCATGAAGGATCTTGATCTTTCGGAACCAGAATTTGAACCAAAAAGTGAAAATGTAAATTATTCATTGCATGTATCCTACCGTAGTAAACTTGATATTTTAGTAGAATCACTTACGATCAATGGATTTTATATTGAATCTTCAGATGAAAAAATAATTGAGATTATAAAAAATTCTAACGATAAGTATCGGGAAGAACTGAAAAGATATGCGGCTTCATTAGATTTAAAAAAGAATGTTAATAAAAAACATGACAATCTTGACAAATTAATTGATGAGGGTAAGTATAAAGAATTAATTAAAGTAGCAAAAGATGTAACTTATAACCCCGAATCAATAACCAAAGCCAAAGCTGGAATTCCTCTCTCTGTAAACAATCTGATAATTAAAGTAATAGACCGTTTTTCAAGACAGAAAATGGATATAGAAGAGGCTATTAGTACACTAACAACCATAACGTCGGATAAGGAATTACCATATTTTAACAGCCGTGAGTGGATGTACCAGGCTGGAATTGTAGCTGTAGAACTTTGTTCTCAAAGAGATTATGCTATTAAAAATCTTATCAAAATATCAAATCAAAAGAACTCAGATCAATTAATTAATGTTAAAGCCGCTATTAAATTTTCCGAAATTCTTTTTGGAAACTTGACCAAATACGAAGAACAAATCAAACTCGCAACAAAAGAATTAAACACTCGCTGGCTTTCAAACGTTGCAGAAGCTTACAGGAATAAATTATCAAAAGAAGAAAATGAAGCCTTTGATAAACTTGTTGATTTCATCAATGATTCCAAATAACAAATTACAGTTCTTAAAATTTCAGCTGCAATTCATATAATTATTCAAATACCTTTTTTATTAACCACCCAAATTTACTTGAGAAATATACACGTAATTCTTCTACTTTAATGTATACAAGCGGAACAACAATTAATGTTAGAAATAGAGAACTTGTTAATCCTCCAATTAGTGCCCAGCCCAGTCCGGTTTTCCATTCGGATCCCGAACTTTGAGAAAGAGCAATTGGAAGCATTCCAAATATCATTGTAAGTGTCGTCATAAAAATTGGTCGAATTCTCATTCTGCCCGCATCAATTAACGCTTCCATTACCCCTTCCCCCTGTTCCCTCATAGCGTTTGCTCTATCAACAAGAAGTATAGCATTTTTGCCAACCAATCCAACCAGCATAATAATGCCAAGTATTGAAAAGATTGATAATGATTTCATAGTTAGAGCCAGTGCTACAAATGCACCGATAAGTGCCAAAGGAATCGAGAATAATATTACAAATGGATAAACGAACGAATTATATAATGCCACCATAATCATATATGTAAATAATATGCCTGCTAATAGCGCCAATCCAAGATCACCGAATGATTGTTGCTGATTTTTAATATCTCCTTCATAGGTAAATGTAATTCCAGCTGGAAATTTTAGTCCGCTAAGTTTTTTATCAATATCCTGTGCAATATTACCCGATGCTCTCCCTACAGCCTGGGAGTAAACAGTAACACTTGAATTTCTGGATTGGCGTGATAATTTTGTTGGTCCGGTAGCTAGCTCAATATCAGCAAATTGTTTGAGATAAATAGTTTGCCCTTTTCTATTCAAAAAAGTCATATTCTCAAGTTGATCAGTTTTTGAGCGGTCAATTTGATCAAGCACTATTCGGATTGGGTACTCTGTATTATCCTCCCGTAATTTTGAATCATCGTCTCCGGTGAGTGCAACTCTTAGTGCCGTTCCAACTTCAGCAAGCGTTAACCCCAGTGTTAGCAGTTTTTTTCTGTCGACAGTAATTCTTGTTTCTGGATTTCCCTCTTCAGCAGATAATCTTACGTCCGCAGTACCTGGAATTGTTTTTACTGAATCGATTACCTCTTTTGCGGCTTTTACTACATCATCATAATTTGGTCCACTTACAACTAATTGAATTGGAGTTTGGTTTGCTACACCAAACAATCCGATGGGATTCACTCTCGTTTTTAATCCCGGAATTTTTTGCACCATAATTTTTATTTCATCGCCTATTTCATCGGTGGTTTTCGACCGCTCATCGGAGGGAATTAAGAACACTGTAATTTCTGTTGCGTTGGAATTCGCAAACCCAATTAATCCTTCGTTTGATGCTCCAACATTAGCATAAATCTTTTTAACTTCGGGAAGCGAGCCAATCATTTGTTCAACCTCTTGCGAAATTTTATTAGTCTTTTCGAGAGGGGTTCCGGGAGGCATTTCCAAAGTAACCGCAAATTCACCTCTATCCGTTTGTGAAATAAACTCAAATCCTATTAAACCCAATGGGAACAGAGTAAACGAACTAAAAAATAATACTAATGTTCCAATAGCTACTTTACCTCTATTAACAAAACTCCATTTCAACAATTCGATGTAATACTCGGTAAACTCCTTAAATTTCTTTTCGAACCAAAGTGCAAATCTGCCCAAGATAGTTTTTGAAGTTAATCTTTCAACCTTTGCAAATCGGGACGCCAACATTGGAGTAATTGTAAAAGATACAACTAAACTCATGAGAGTTGAAATAACTACTACCATCGCGAACTGCCTCATAATATTTCCTATAATTCCCCCCGTAAGAGCAAGTGGGAGGAATACCGCCACGTCAACCAGAGTTATTGCGAGCGCAGCGAATCCTATTTCATTTCTACCCCGAAGAGCGGCTGCTCTTTTTTCTTCTCCCTTTTCGAGATGGTGATATATATTTTCCAATACAACTATAGAATCATCAACCAATATTCCCACCACTAGTGAAAGCCCGAGCAGTGTCATAAGATTAAGAGTATAATCAAATGCCCATATTCCAATAAATGTTGAAATTAAGGAGGAGGGTATAGCTACAAGAATTATTATCGAATTTCGAAAGCTGTGTAAAAACATTAACATTACAATTGCTACAAGTATAACCGCAATAGCCAAATCTTTTTTAACCGCATCAGCCGCCTCAATTGTAAATAGAGAAGCATCCTGCGCAATATCGAATGATAAGTTTATGTTTGCATATCGGGATTCCAAACTTGCAATTTCCTTTTTAACCAAGTCCGCAACTTCAACCGCATTTGCATCAGATTGTTTTTGTAGATTCAAACCAATCGTATTTCTAAAATTAATTCTTGTGATGTTCGTACCTTCCTTAATTCCATCTTCAACTTCTGCTATGTCCGAAAGTTTAATTTCTCCCCCTTGCCTCGATTGTCCAACTGATAAATTCTTAAGCTCTTCGATCGATTCAATTTTTCCGGCAATTCTTACAATAAATTGATTTTGGCTATCCTTAATTCTACCGGTTGGGAAATCTAAATTTGCCGATTTTATTGCGTTTGTTATTTGCAGAATTGAAATTCCATAAGCTTTCAGTTTCTGCATATCAAGATTAATTTTAATCTCTCTTTCCTCACCGCCAATCATCGCAATTTGACCTACTCCCGCAACCCGGGATAGTGAAGGTTGAATCTTATCTTTTACGAATTGATATAATTCCCGCGAATCAACATCGGCAGATACACCCATTCGCAATACGGGAATTTCATCGAAAGCAAATTTTGAAACTATCGGAGTTTCCGCATTCGTGGGGAGCTGATTTATTACTTCGCCAATTTTTCTTTGCGCGTCCTGTAATGAAATATCTGTCTTGGCCGATAAAGATAATTCAATAATAACTAGCGAAAATCCTTCCATTGATGTGGAGCGGACTTCATTCACTTTATCCATACCCGAAACAGCATCCTCAATTACCTTGCTCACTCCAGTTTCAACTTCTGATGGAGAAGCTCCTGGATAAATTGTAGAGATTGTTATAATTGGAGGAGAAAACCGAGGCAGTAATTCATACTTCAAAGTTTGATAGCTGAATAATCCAACAGCTATCAGAGCGGCAAAAATTATTATTATCAACGAAGGTCGCTTAATCGATAGTTCGGTAATGGTCATACTAATTTCCTTTTTATAAACTAATTAAGAATATTCACTTCAGTTTTATCTGATAGGTTGCTTTGCCCGTTTGTAACTACTGCATCCCCCTCTTTAATTCCATCTATTACCCGTATGTAATTTCCAATTATTCCAGAAATAACTAATGGTTTTAAATAGGCGATTCCATTATTAACTACATATACTTTTGGATTTCTTGCGCTGCCAATTAGAGCTTCGCGTGGGATAACTAACTCTTCTTGATTTTTGAGATTTGAAAACTCGACCCGCGCAAATAATCCGGCTTTCAATTTTCTGCCACTCTCATTCTTAATACTTATTTCAACAGGAAAAGTGTGAGCATCATCTCCTTTAGAACTAATCCAATCAACTTTACCAACAAATTTTTCTTTTGGAAAAACATCAACCATTACCGAAACATTATCACCAGGCTTAAGAGTTACCGCGTCTTTTTCTGCAACATTTACTTTTATTTTTAATCTCGATATATCAACAACGTTTGCGATTAATGTTTGCTGTGGTGCGCCTTGAACCATAGAACCAACATCAATGTAACGGGCGGTTATATAACCTGAAATCGGCGTTTTAATTTTGGTATCTTCTAATTGTCTGCGAGCTACAATGTACTGCGATTCAGCAACTGCCGCCGCAAGTTTAATCTGATCCAGCTGTGAATCACTCGCTGATTTTTGATCATATAATTGAAGGAAGCGTTCCAAATCTTTTTTTGCTTTATTGTAATTTGTTTCAGCACTTATAAAAGCTGCCCGTTTTAACTCATCATCAACCTGCGCCAAAATAGAACCTGCTGGTTTGTAATCTCCAACATTGGCGTAAACAGCGGTAACCCGTCCGCTCGTTTCCGATATTATATTTACATCATTGTTTGCGGTTACTGTACCCGTAAGCGAAATAGTTTCGGTCAAAATCTTCTTTTGCGCTTTTTCAACTTTAACGTAAAATATCTGCTCTACCCCACCTCGTTTCTGGGTGGATAGTTTTGATTTATTATAAACAAGTATTAATACTATTATTGCAATTAGCGAAACAACTGGAATTATTAGTTTCCACTTTTTCATTTAAAACTCCTTTATAAGACTTCTTTTGCTAATGATTTATCTAATTTTGCTTTTGACAATTCATAATCTACTAATGAGACCGTGTAATTAAATTTAGCGTTAGTAAGAGATGTTTCAGCATCAATTAAATCGGATGATGTTGCCAAACCATTTTTAAATTTACTGCTAGTAACTCTCAAGTTTTCTTCGGCTTGTTCAACACTTTGTGCGGCTAATTCAATTTTCTTTTTCGATTGATTAAGAGTAAGATAATTTTGAGTAACTTCAAGAGTAATTGCATCTTTTATAATCCAGACCGCGTCGTTAGCTTGAGAATATTGTGCCTCGGCTTGTTGAGTTTGGTACGAGGTTGAGAGCCAATCCCAAACATTAATATTCAAACTTACCCCAGCGTCCCAGGTATCATTAAATTTATTTTGTGCGGGAAAAATTCTTTGATTTGGTTTACTGTAATAGAAGTTCGCGAACATTCCAATTTGAGGATACCAGGATGATTTGGCCATTGTAACCGCAGATTCACTCGCTCTAACTCTTAATGACGCGGCTTTCAATTCCGGTCTTTTTTCTGATGCCTCATTTATCAATTTTGTGAGTTCTTCAGATTCTATAATGGATAAATTAATTTCTGATTTAGTCTCAATTAAAGAATTCAATGGAATACCTACAATTGAGTTTAGATATACTCTAGAAATCTGGAGAGCATTTTCAGCTTCAGCTTGTTTGAATTTTGCGTCTGAATACTGCACTTCGAATCGAAGAATATCATTTCGCGTTAGAAATCCCGCCTTCTCTAAATTTTTAGCATCCTCAAGATGAGCCTTAACCATCTCTAAAGTTTCGTCGAATACCTTTTTCAATTGAGCCGACTTATAAAGTGACCAATAAGCATTACGTACACTAAATACTAATTCAGCTTTATCCTTAATATATTCTTCATTGGCGGCAACGGCTGAATACTCAGCAATTTCAATTCCACTGCTAATCCTTGAACCGGTAAACAAAGGCTGTGTTAGTGAAAGCTGTGCCGAATAATTATCCAGAATTACCGGGGCGATATCAAAATTTCCAAAGGGAGTGGATATAGTAAATGGATCCACTTCACTTATTCTTCTGTAGGCGGCCGATAACTTTACAGATGGCAAACTTAATGTATTAGCTTCCGAAGCTTTGGCCTCCGCTCCTCTAACTTTCATTAGTGATGAATTTAGACTCTTGCTATTTTTTAGCGCAAGTTGGATCGCTTGGTCAACCGATAATTCTAAATTTGATTGAGCATTCATATAATTAAATGATAATAGCAGCAATAACACAAAGGGGAAATGATTTAGCAATCTGCTCATTTATTTAACTCCTTCTTTTCAATATTCTTATATTTTTTTCTACCCTCTTTAGTAAACAATCCTTCAAAAAAAAGTTTTGCAACTTCCTTATATACTTGTTCGGCGGTTAAAGGAATAGTGCTCAAAAATGATGGGTTGGAAACTGAGTGCACTGCGGCTAAATATGCCGGGACTAATACTTGTGGATCAATGTCATCTCTAAATACTCCATCGTCAATTCCATTTTTAAGTAATTCAGAAAAATTTTTTATCGCTTTATTTTTTCTAAAATCTTGAATTTCTAACCACATGTTATGATTGATTTTATGAAGGTCCTGTATCATTGGGTTTTGCATTTTTTCTGAAAGTTGGGCCATATAATTCATCAGTTTTTTTAATTTAGTAACAAAGTCAATTGAATCATCAACTATCAACTTTTCTATAAAATCGCCCGCTTCACATTTTTGCTTTAGAATGATTTCCTTTAGTATATGATCCTTATTGCTAAAATTCTTATATAGAGTTTTTTTGCTGATTGCCAAAGACAGTGCAATTTCTTCCATTGTTACTTTTGAATAACCAAATTGCTCAAATAACTCTTTTGCTTTTTCAAGTATTCTAATTTCAGTTTCTGTTTTCATAACCATTTCAAATAATATTTCAAAACCAGGAGTTATAACGAAAAGTTCCTTTGGAAACAATATTTGTTTAAATCGTTTCCATCACTAAAGTATTTACAAAAAAAAAAGACCGCAATCTAGTAGATAGCGGTCTTTATAAAGTTTAATAATTTGAGAATATTACTTTATCTCAAACATCGAATCGGGAAGGTTAGTATTAACCTCAATACTCGTTGCTGTAAGTTCAATGGAACCCATTGGAGTACTCTGATTTAATCTATGCGGGAATTTTACACCGGCAACCTCTTTGTAATCACTCATATCAATTGTTGATGAGAAACTACCCTGTGGTGTCTCCGCGGTTGTAATTGTCCTAACCATAAGTCCACTTTCAATATCATAATATTGCGTTGATTTTTTTCCTGATGGAGCCGTAATAGTCAAGTTGTAAGCATCTTTTCCTTCAATTGATTCAATACCGGCAAGTTCAACTTTGATTCCCATTTTTTCATACTCAAAATAGGGATGAAGAGGTGCTTCTACTTTCATTGCTTCTAGTTGTGCACCGGTTAATTCTACTTCCTGCCCCATACCACTTGCTATTCCCTTTTCCCCGTTAAATACAGTTTTTTGTTGACCAACACCAAAATCAACTAATTGATAAAATTTGTTTGGAGCTTTCTTAGCCATTGTTACGGTTATTGTCATTCCCTGTACCGAGCCTGAAAATTTGAATGTTTGATCTGTAATTTTAGAAACGTTTTCTTTACCACCGATGGCTTCAACATATTTATCAATAACAGAAACTGCGGTAATTCCTTCGGGTACTTTTTTTACAGAAGGATCATACTTCTCGCCGTAGATATCATAATATTCAACTTTATTGCTTAAAGAAAACTTGGCGATGTTTTTTGCTATTTCTTCGCCATTACCAACCACCAACACATAACTATTATTTGGTTTTACATATTTTTTTGCTGTTGCTAACAGATCATCACTAGTAACAGCATTCAAATTTTTAAGATAGTTTTTATAATAATCTTTTGGCAGTTGATAACGCTCAATATCGATTGCGAAATTTGCTATGGTTTGTGGACTTTCCAAAGCGCGGGCAAAATTTCCCGTCATATAATTTTTGGTTGATTGCAGTTCAGCATCCTCAATTTTTTCTGTTCTAATTTTTTTGATCTCATTTAACATTTCTGTAATCGCGCTGTCTGTAACCGAATTTCTTACCGTAGTAGATGCTTCGAAATGTCCGATATATTTATCAGATGCTATTGCAGAACGCGCCCCATAAGTATATCCATTTTTCTCTCTCAAGTTTTGGTTCAATCTCGAAGAAAATGAACCGCCTAATATCATATTCAACATAGAAGCCTTAATAACATCTTCGCTTCCCTTTTTGAGTTCGACCGGATATCCGATAGTAAGTACGGATTGAACTGAAGCCGGACGATCGACCAAACAAACTTTATTAACAACAGGGGACTTAGGTGCAGAGAAAGTACTTTTTGGTATTTCTTTTGATTTCCATTTCCCAAAATATTTTTCAGTAAGTTTTTGTGCTTCAGCTTTTGTTATATCACCAACAATTGCTAAATAAGCGGCATTAGGACGGAAATAATCATCAACATATTTTTTTGCTATTTCAAGGTTGATTGTTTTTACAGTTTGCTCTGTTGTTGCTTCTCCGTATGGATGATCTTTACCAAAAAATAAAACATCTCGAACTCTAGTTGCTATCGCGCTCGGATCATCCTTAGCGGCCGCAAGCCCCGAAAGTGTTTGCTTCTGAATTTTATCTAATTCTTCCTGCTTAAAGTTTGAGTTAAGCACTACATCCGACATTAATTCTAATAGCTTATTAACATGTTTTTTTAGTGATGCCGCGTATACACCGGTTGACGATGTAGATAGATTTGCCCCAATAAAATCAATCTCCTCATCAAGTTTGTCTTTTGTTCTGGTCTTTGTTCCTGTCCTTAGTAATTGTCCTGCGATTTCTACATAACCTGCATTCTCTCCCTCAAGTATTGGATCACGATCGATGACCAAATTGAATGCAACTCTCGGAAGTTTTGTGTTTCTAACAACAAAAACTTTTAATCCGTTTTTTAATGTAAAATTTTCTGAATCTGCAATTTTTATTTCGGGTGCTGGGCCGGGAGCCGGTTGTTTCGAACGGTCTAACTGCGCGAACGAAATTCCCGAAACAAACAAGATCAACATTAATACTAAAACTTTACTTTTCATTTTTATCTCCAATTATTCTTTCTAATTAATCTTGCTTATTAATCTTTTTTCATCGCCTTAGGCAGATAAGTTAAAGCAACTCTGTTATCTGCGGTAAAATATTGGTTTGCCACCCGTTTAATATCATCTCTTGTAACTTTCATGTATCTGCTAATTTCCGTGTTAATCAAATTCGCGTCACCATAATAGACATGATAATCAGCAAGACTATTTGCAATACCAAGGACTGTGCTGTTTTTATTTACAAATTCTGCTTCAGTTTGATTTTTTAATTTTTGAAATTCGCTATCACTTATCATGTTAGTTTTGGCTGTAGTTAGTTCTGCTTCAATTGCTTTTTCTAAATCTTCCGCGGTTACTCCAACATTTGTTATTCCATAAACAATAAATAATCCTGGTCCTTCAAGAGCGAGTGGGATTGAGCCAATATTTACAGCTTTTTGTTGTTTATCAACTATTGATTTGTATAGGCGCGAGCTTTGTCCCCCAGCTAATAATTTAGCAAGCATATTTAGTGCATAATAATCTTGGGTTCCCTGTTCCGGCATTCTATAAGCATGAAGAACTAGCGGCAATTGAATGTTATCATAAACTATGTCTCTCACTTCTCCACCTAGTGGTGGTTCTTTTACTGTAATTCTTTTAATTTCATGCTGACCTTTTGGTATATCAGCAAAATATTTATCAATTAATTTTTTAGTTGATTCGATATCAATATCGCCTGCTATAGAAAGAGTAACATTTTGCGGTACATAAAAGTGTTTGTAAAAATCCATAAATTCACTAATAGTAGCCTGATCAATATATTGAGCAGATCCGATAGGTGTCCATTTGTATGGGTATTCTTTATAAGCGCGTTTAAATGTTTCTTCGATTAATGAACCGTAAGGCTGATTATCGTAACGTTGCTTTCTTTCTTCTTTAACCACTTTTCGTTGTGTTTCAACTCCAATGCTATCAATTTTTAAGTGAAGTAATCTTTCCGATTCCATCCATAACCCAAGTTCAAGTTGATTTGAAGGTAAAATTTGATAGTAGAAAGTTTTATCAAAAGAAGTGCTGGCGTTATTTTGCCCACCTGCGCCCTGAGATATTTTATCATATTGACCGCGGGGAATATTTGCGGACCCTTCAAACATTAGATGTTCAAAAAAATGAGCGAATCCTGTTCTATCCGCTTTTTCATCTTTTGAACCGACATGAAAAGTCATTGTTACTGCCACTATTGGCGTAGTGTTGTCTTTGTGTAATATTACATTAATACCGTTAGCTAATGCATATTGTGTGTACTCAATTTTTCGGGACTGAGCAGTCACGACAAATGAAAAAGCTAATAAAGTGAATAAAAATAGATTTCTCTTCATTAATAATGCTCCTAATTATTGTTAACTATTATTCGCGGGGTTTGATTACCAAAAATATAAATAAAATTTAAAAGAAAACCATTTGTTAGACGAAATAAAACCCGGGTTGTTCACAGAATAAAATTGTTTACGAACAATTATTTGTTGAAGGCTAAACTTTGTTCTTCAATTAAAAGTTTTATTTATGTTTTTTCATTCATTCCCGGTAATTAATTAACTGTTAAGTATAACACAGCTAATTATTCCAAATAAATTATTTCTTGACATAGGTATCTCATTATCTTAAGTTGAATTTACAACAAATACAGAATATGACTTTTGGAGGTTATATGAAAAAAGTTGTTTTGTTACTACTAACTTTAACTCTCCTCTCCTCCTCATCAAAAATAATTAGCCAAACAATCACATCAACAACTAACGGAGGCCATTGGAATACTGCCGCTACTTGGGTTGGGGGTACAGTACCTAATCAGAATAATGATGTAGTTATTAACGGTCCTATTGTTATTAGTAATCACACTTGTAATAATTTAACTATTAACACCGCCGGCTCAATAACAGATGAGCCAAGCGCAGGACGAACATTAACAATAAAAGGTAATCTGACTAATAATGGGCGGGTTTTTACAACTCCGGGTCATGCGGGCGTTACACTTAGTATAGAAGGTAGTCTGTTTAATTACGGTACACTCGAAAGTAATGGAATTTGGTTCAGTGGTAGCGGCGATCAGAATATCACCAGTAATCAGTTAATAAAGGTAAACAGAATTGATAAAAGTCCTGATGGTAATATTATCGCTCAATCAAATATTGTTATTGATTCAGTTACCACTGTGCATTTGAATTATGACGTTCTGAACATGGGGAGCTACAAACTAACAAAATTGTGCAGGGCAAATATTGAGGCCGGTGAAATGATAACCGGCGGTACGGTTTTATCGAATGGGGAACTTGATATTAGCGGAAGATTCGGCTCTAATCTCAATGGTAATTTTACATTGGTTGGCAACAGACCAATGCGCTTTACAGGAGGAAATATTATTGAGAGTAATTTAGTTGTTGGTGCAGGAAAAATTGTTGAGGATGAATGCTGCGCAGGAAGAACAATTTATGTGAAAGGAAATATTGTAAATAATGGCACAATACGGAACGCCCCAAATCAAGGGGGACTTACAGTTGAGGTTGAGGGGAATGTTTCAAACAATGGTGTGTTCACATCGAGACTGGTATTTACCGGAGGGGATAATCAGACTATTTCGGGAACACAAATTTTTAGTAATCTCACCATTTGGAAATTACCCAATGGTAAAATAAATGCTCAAAGTAATATCACTTTTGATTCAACAACCACTATTGATATTCGAGATGATATTCTCGATATGGGTTCTTATAAATTAACTAAAATATGCCGGGCTAATATAAATGCGGATGAGCTTATCTACGGAGGAAAGATTTTTTCAAACGGTCAAATAGATATTAGCGGTAGAATGGGATCAAACTTAGATGGAAATTTTACCTTGGTTGGCAATAGACCTATGCGATTTACCGGCAGTAATGAAATATTTGGCACAATGACAGTTTCATCAGAAAAAATAATAGAAGAAGAGTGCTGCGCCGGAAGAGAAATAACTCTGAAAGGAAATTTGATTAATAATGGCACCATTAGGAATGGAGAGAATCAGGGTGGGTTAACGATTAGAGCCGAGGGTAATATTTTAAATCATGGAATATTTAGTAGCCGTCTTCAGTTTATTGGTAATGATGAACAAACTATAGGCGGAACTAAGAAGTTCAGTTGTACAAGTGTTTGGAAAAATCCGAATGGTAAAATTAATGCTTCAAGTGATTTAGTTTTTGATTCGACAAGTACAATAGATTTTTCGAGCGATGAACTAGTTATGGGGAATTTTAAGTTCACTAAATTATCAAAAGTTGATCTTGAATCTGGAAATCATATTTACGGCGGAGTTATTAATTCTAATGGAGAAATAGATATCACCGGAAGATTTAATTCCAGTTTAGCGGGTGATTATACTTTAAGTGGAACCGGAAATATGAGAATTGGTTCTGTTACATTTAGTGGAAATATGACAATTGCAGAGGGGAAAATTCTTTCAGATGAAGCAAGTGCTGGTAGAACATTGACGATGAATGGTAGCATCAAAAATTATGGTACATTTCAAACTACGCCGGGCTATGGGGGAATTACGCTCCAATTAATTGGAGGAAATTATTATGGATTTGGAAAAACACAAATTAGGTCAATTGTTCTTTCAACTAATGGAACAGACAGACATATAAGAGGAATAATAAATAGTGATTTGAACATTCATAAAACTGAAAATGGTGGAAGAGTAATTGTGGATGGTATTCTTAATGCTCTCCGAGGCTTAACACTACGATACGGTGTTGATCTATATGTGCCTCCTGGCAGTCAATTAAAAGTTGAGAAAGGATATAATTATTGGGAGAATTCTTTTATCTCCAACGAAGGTGAATATTCTCTAACTAGACAAATTTACTCCAACGGATTGTTTGATTTAGATGGTCAGGTACGGGCATCCTTACAACTTTATAATAGAGGAGAGGTAGATTCTCTAACATTAGTCCACCATAAAAACCGCTCTCATCCCACAGTATCATCATCGGTTAAATCTTGGTGGAGTGTAAAGGGAACTAAAAACATAAATCCCTATTCTGTAACCTTATATTATGATGAAAACCAGCTAGCCGGAAACAGTGAGGAATTTCTTGAAGCATATCATTCAAAGGATAATGGGGTTACTTGGAAGAAAATATCAAATCCTGTAAATACAACAAGAGATTTAGCAGAAAATAAAATAACAATAGGAACGCAAAATGTTCCTATACCTGATGGATATGGAGATATAATACTCAGTTCTGGTTTTGTAACTAACACGGTTTCTATTTCACACGCGTTAACCGGAAGAAACCAGGTTCGAATTGGTAATCCCCCATTTTTCCCTCCTAATAGATTCACTATTACTTATTGGAATAACAATCGTTTTCCAACGGATAGATTCGGAATACTACTCACTACGAATCAAGGGGTGCATATCGAATCATTAATAACCAAAAATATATTGACCGGGGAGCAGGTAACAATTCCTATCGATTCGCTGAATTATAATGGATTTAAAGATGAAGTCATCCTGGTTGGTGAACCATTAGCTCCATTCGAAGTTCGAAATTTCGATATTATCTGTTCCGCTTCACCAACAATAAATAAATCAACCGAATTAATTACACTTACTAGCGTATTCTTGTGGACAGCAGGCGCTGTACTATCTGAGTTTGTTTCCAATACAGTTGTTGAAGGATGTTATGAAATGTGGAGACCGGTTAGACACGATGAATCACTTCTCGATGCTTCCAAAAAAGCTTTGAGCAATAGTGTTAACAAGGCGGTTACTGTTGAAAATGGAGTTAAAGGTATCGCAAAAAAAGCGGCGGAGGAAGTTGTAGAAAAAACCGGCAGAGCTGTGGCGTGGCCGGTATTCTTAGCACAGGATATTTTCGATTGCATGGGAAATACTTTTAGAGGAATGAAAGATTATGTCAATGGTAACTTCGATAAACAAGAAAAAGAATTGACAAAAGTTACATCCTGGGATCCTAACGAAAAAGAGGGTCCGGATGGATTCGGTGAAAATGGATTTATGGCTGTGAGTGCACCAATGACATATACAATTTTCTTTGAAAATAAAAAAGAAGCAGCCGCTCCGGCATACAGAGTTTTAGTTGTTGATACACTAGATCAAAATGTGTTTGATGTTAATTCTGTTCAATTTGGACCAATGAGTCATTCAATGGGAACAGCTACACGAAATGGAAATATTCTTACTTGGGATTTTGTTGGAATTGAATTACCTCCAAACCATACTTCCCCTGAAGGAGAAGGCTGGGTTCGATTTACAGTTAAACCAAAAGAATTTTTGCCGACCGGTACGGTAATTAGCAACCGTGCTACTATTACCTTTGATGTAAATAAACCAATAACTACAAACTTGTATGTGAATACTTTAGATCTTGATCCGCCTCAGACTAATGTAACTTTTATAGAACAAATTGCTGGTAATAAAGTGAATTTAGTTTGGGAGACAAATGACAGCAACGGATCAGGCATTAAAAAATCTGTGGTTTATATGTCTGCGGGAGAAGGCCCATATACTACCGTGGCAATAACTGAAAAGAATAGCGCACAAATTCCTATTACCAGTAATAATCATTATAAATTCTATGTACTTTCAGAGGATCAAGTTGGTAATTCTGAGAAGGAGCCAAAGGATATTAAGGAAATAATAACGGATGTTCCGGATGAAGTTGAGCTCCCAAGTAATTTTGTGCTTTATCAAAACTTCCCCAACCCGTTTAACCCTGAAACTACAATTCAATACGCAATTCCCTTAGGAGTAAATGATAATCAACAAGGTGGCAGCGTTCAAGTTTCTTTAAAGATCTATAATATACTGGGAGCGGAAGTTGCAACTTTAGTTAATGAACTAAAGCAGCCTGGTAGATACGAGGTTTTATTTAATGCAAAAAATTTAGCAAGCGGCGTTTATCTATACAGATTGCAAGCCGGTAATTATGTTATAGTTAAAAAGCTGACTTTGTTAAAATAGAAGTGAATTATTTTGCAGAATTATCTTAGCAGTTAAATTAAAAATACAGGGTTCGGTAGCAGCATACTCCGAACCCTGTAAAAATTTTATCTCAATTTTTCCAGCAGATAAACCAGAAGTTTATCAATAGAAATTCGAATCTGTTCCATCGAATCACGTTCACGAATAGTTACGGTTTGATCTTCCATTGTTTGCGTATCAACAGTAATGCAGAATGGTGTTCCAACTTCATCCATTCTTCTGTATCTTCTTCCAACCGCTCCTTTATCATCATAAAAAATTCTTAGGTAAGGACGCAAATCCGCCTCAATTTTCCTAGCTACTTCGGGCATTCCATCTTTATTGACCAAAGGAAGTATTGCGGCTTTAATTGGCGCAAGTTTAGGATGAAAACGAAGCACACTTCTCATTTCACCTTTAACTTCCTCTTCATAGTAAGCATCAACTAAAAACGCCATAAATGAACGGCTTGCCCCGGCAGATGTTTCAATTATATAAGGAATAAATTTTTCTTTTGTTTCATCATCAAAATACTGCTGATTTTTTCCGCTAAATTCCTGATGTCTTCCCAGATCAAAATCGGTACGGTTATGAATTCCTTCAATCTCTCCCCAGCCAAATGGGAATTCATATTCAATATCTGTAGCGTTTTTAGCGTAATGCGCGAGTTTATCTTTCGGGTGATCATGAAACCGTAATTTAGTTGGAGTCATACCCAATGATTTAAACCATTCAATTCTTCTTTCTTTCCATTCATCGTAATGTGTTGTATCGGTTCCCGGTTTGCAAAAATATTGCATTTCCATCTGTTCAAATTCACGGGTACGGAATAAGAAATTCTTAGTATTAATTTCATTACGAAAAGCCTTGCCAATCTGCGCAATCCCAAAAGGAAGTTTTTGACGACTCGAATTTTGCACATTTAAAAAGTTTACAAAAATACCTTGAGCTGTTTCCGGTCGTAAATAAATTACATTAGCCGAATCGTCCACCGGTCCCAAAAATGTTTTGAACATCAAATTAAATTTACGGGGTTGTGTAAACGTACCTTTATTGCCGCATTGAGGGCAGCCGAGCAGTGATAGCAGTTTTACTGAATCATCAGTATTGTCTAATATTTTTTCAAATTTTTCTGAAAGTGTTCCTTCGTTATGAAGAGTAGTAGGATCAAATTCCTTCAACGCTTTCTCTTTATTTTTATCTGAAATTAATTCTGCAAGTGTGTCAACACGAAATCGGGCTTTACATTGTTTACAGTCTATCATTGGATCTGTAAAATTTTCGACATGGCCGCTTGCTTCCCACACTCTAGGATGCATCAATATTGAAGCGTCTAGTCCTTCAACATCCTCGCGGTAAGTCATGGCCTTCCACCATTCCTCTTTAACATTTTTAAGAAGTTCAACGCCAAGCGGACCGTAATCCCAGCATCCATTTAATCCGCCATAAATTTCTGACGATTGAAAAACAAATCCTCTTCTTTTGGCAAGAGATACAATTTTTTCTATTGTTTCGTTTTGACCCTTTGCGATAGCACACCTCTATTTGATATTCTAAAAATTAGGCGCAAATATAAGAAATTGGTGAAGAAGATTAAAAAAGGTTTATGATGGGAAATGATAAATCTAATTACCTGGTTTTACTTCCAAATTTTGTGCGGGGAGCCAAATAGCAAATTTTGAACCTTCTTTCGGTTGAGAGTCGATGACAAGCCTTCCTCTTAAGATATCAATAATTTTCTGTGTAATAGTTAATCCTAAACCACACCCTTCAAAACTGCGCGCATACCCTTCACTTAATTGTTGAAACGCCTCAAATATTTTACTCATCTCATCCCGAGAAATTCCCACACCGGTATCTTCTACTATTATTACGTTCCACAAAATTCTTTCAAAGAAAGCCGTTTCCAATTTTATCTTCACCTTTCCAGCAAGTGTAAATTTAATTGCGTTATCAACAATATTTTCAAGCGCATTCTTGAATAATTCCTCATCAATTGCAGAATACATTCCTTTTGATTGAGTTTCAAAAGTGTAATCGAGATTTTTAGCAATCGCTAATTTTTTGTGATCTTCAAAAACAGAACTAACTATATTCACAATGTTTGTATTTAGTAACGTAAGCTCCATAGAAATTGATTCTATGTGAGAAAGATATAAAAGATTATTGAGCGTTTTAAGTAATCTCTTGCCGGATAGATTAATATCACTTGCCATTTCCAGCATGCTTTCCTCTTCAAGTTCGCTCATCATAAATTGAGAATAACCCATAATAGCAATTAATGGGGTTCGGAGTTCATGACTCAGATTAGCGATAATTGAGGTTTTTAGTCTGTCCGACTGCTCGGCGGCTTGCTTTGCCAATATCAATGCTTCGAAATTATTTTTCTGCCGGGTAATATCTTCCTGCAATCCCATATAGTGAGTTGCTTCACCAGTTTCATTAATTACAGCTGAAATTGATGCGGAGACCCAAAATAGTTCTCCATTTTTTTTACGATTTCTAAATTCTCCTTTCCACTCTCTGCCATTTTTAAGACTTGTCCACAATACTTTGTATTGCTCATCGGTTAAGTCACCACCTTTTAAGAAACGGGGATTACGCCCAACAACCTCTTCAAATTTGTACCCGGTAATAGAACAGAATCGCGGGTTAACATATTCAATAATTCCTTCGGTATCAGTTATGATTACTGCAGAGGGACTATTATGAACAGCCCAATAAATTTTCTGTAAATCATCTTCCGCCTTTTTTCTATCCGATACTTCTTGTTCCAACTTGGAATTAATCTCCAATAACTCTTTAGTTCTCTCTTCCACACGGTGCTCAAGTTGAAATCTTGCGAGCTGCAATGCATCTTCTGCTTTTTTTCTTTCTGAAATATCGATAAAACTTTCTATACTGTAAGTAACGCCCCCCGTAATAAGAGTTGTTGAATAAAGAATAACAGGTATAAGCTTACCGTCTTTTCTTTTAAGAAGAGAATCATTGGCAATTACGTCAATTTTAGTTTTTCCGGTTTCATCGGCAAAATAAAAATAGTCGGAACTAAGTGATCCTATAATTTTGTTTTTATCCACTCCTATAAAATTTGCGCCAAACAAATTAATATCTAAGATTTTCTTTGTTTTCTGCTCAACAATCATAATACCAATATTTAGAGAATTTAGAATAGCGTTTAGAGCTTTTTTATCTTTTACGGCATTATTCACTTTTTGCGATTGAGCTTGATCGGCAATAATTTTTAATCTATCAATTTCAATCTGCTTTTGTCTATTCGAAAGAATCAGAGATAGCGTCCGTGTGTAAACTTCACACAAGGTAAAAAATGAATAATGATCTGTTAATTCATCGTTGATATAAAGAATAATTATTCCAACAACTTGATTGCCCGATATTAGCGGAAGAAAAATATCTATAATTCCCTCCGGTAGAAATTTATTTTTTTTACCAACTAGGATTTGACCTGTCGTAAGTATTTTGGCAACAGTTCCATCCTCAACGGCATCGTTAAAAATACCATTCACATGGTCGAAGTTTTCTTCAGTTGTTATTTTAAGATGGAAATCAAAAGTGTTTTCGTCGATCATAAAAAGAGATACAGAATTAAACTCGGGGAAATTTCTGAAGAGATTTAGCCCAACGGAGATAATCTCATTCATCGTTTTATCGGAATAATCCCACGAATTCAACTCCTCAATAATTTTGAGAAAGGATTTATTGGCAATATTTTTTTCAAAAGCATTCATTAGTCTACTAGCATAAGTCGAATAAAGTTTTCATATTCTTGCTGAACTACTTCACTTATACTATTGAAATACCCGGGAGGAATATTTAGAATTGTTAATACTTCTTTATTTGGCTGTGGAATAATATTATCACCAGGATAACCCAATCCTAATGCTCGGGCAGCAATATCGGCAACGTGAACGGCGGCAACAATCTTTTTGTGTTCAGTTCTGTCAATACCCGTGTGGTGATTTTTAATGACGCTTTGAATTGAAGAGGGTATTTTCCACTTTTCAGAAAGTATAGATCCGGCGGCTGAATGATCAACACCAAATATTTGAAGTTCAGCATCACGTATTAAAATATTATTACTCTCGGCCAACTTTATAGCTTCAGTATATTCTTTTGAAGCAAATTCAAAAAAGAGAACTTTACCAATATCGTGCAGTATTCCACTCAAAAAATAATTTTCTACATTTCGCTCACCTGTAACCGAGCCGATATATCTAGAAATAATTCCAACGCCTATTGAATGAGCCCAACAATCTACAGGATTAAATTTGTGTGCCGATTTATCCCTTGAGAAATAATTCATAATCGTTAAGGCAAAAATTATATTTTTAATTTCTCCGTATCCCAAAAATAAAATGGCCTGCGAAATAGTTTCTATCTTTCCTCTAAATCCATAAAATGGAGAATTAGCTACTTTTAATATTTTAAAAGCAGAAGCCTGATCTGCAGAAATTATTTGGGCTATTTTTTCTGTTCTTGCATTAGGATCTGCCATAGCTTCCGAAATAGAGGCATATACCGTTGGCAACGTAGGAAGATTATTGATGTTATTCTTAAGTTTCTCAACGAAATTCATTATTACCTTTAACTCATTTTGCTTAATATTTTTTGAAGTGCCATCTCATATATATCGATTTCAATACTATTTGATGGCTGCCAATTTAATCTGCTTTGAAGTTTATTCTTTGCTTCTTCTAAAAGTGCTTCATCCCCTTCAATATTTGTAGTTGCTGTTTTTTTATCTTCAATTTCAACTGTGACAATTCCCCACATTTTAAATATTTTTTTATGCTTTTCATCGAGCTCCATTCCGGCGCCCAATAAGATCTGCCCATATTTATTTCTTACATCTGATGCCAGTTTTGTCCCGCTCGTTATCTTCTCAATAGCAATTGATTTAACCATAAGATTTCCAATAAATATTATTTTTCCCTTTATTATCGTAAAAAAGAGCATTTTTTATACTATTAATAGACAGATATTTCGATCATTATTTAAGTCATTGTTGATCAAAATGAATTGAGTACAAAGAACGCAATATCTTTTTATCATATATAATATTAATGTTGGAGAAGAGAAAGTACCTCTATAATAATTAGTGTAAGTTTTGCACTTTTTCTTATTTTAGCGGAACTCAAAAGGAGAAGTTGAGTTACATTTTTTTTCATAAACTGCAAGTTCTTACAAATTGAAGAGAGAGAAAATAATAATTATATCCGCTGCAGGATTAGTTGTTTTGATATTAATTTTAGCGGTTTTCGGCAATCTTATAACTATTCCGCAGAGTGTTTCTACCTATCTTGAAGTATATCCTCAGAAAAAATGGGTTTTGCTTCACAATCCTCAAGGGCAATTAATATCTAAAGTAACCGATCACGAACTAGGCAGAATAACAGATTACCGATTGATACAGTTTGATCGTGGAGAAGAGGTTCAACTCGTGTTTGATCAATCAGTCCAGAAAAAACAAAAAATAGCTAAAGGAGAGTTAGTTCTTCGTGCCGGTTCCTCATTAATTGAAGAGAGAATAATTCAGCTCGAAGGGGAAATAACCGTCAACCAAGCAGAAATTGAACTAATTTCGACAGGAGAGAAGGAAGCGGCAATCGCTGAGGCAAAGAACCAGCTCGATTTTGCTGAAGCGCGATTAAATGAAAAAAAAATTATATATGATCGGTCAAAACAACTTTTTGAAAAGGATTTAACTTCAAAATCACTTTTTGAGTTTGATGAGTGGCAGTATAAATTTGCCGATTTTGAAAAAAGAATTGCCAAATCTACTCTTGAAACATTAACTACCGGCGCCAAACCAGAGGAGATTGAGTTTATTAAGTCTAAAATAAAATCGTTATCAAATGAACTTACTCTTCTGAAAAATAGAAATAGTAATCTCACCATCACTTCTCCAATAAGCGGAAGAATAAACTTTAACCATAGCTCAATAGACACTTTATTGAGTGTTAGTACCCTTGATGATGTAATTTTAAATGTTCCCGTAAGAATGATAGATTACTATAAATACAAGCCGGGAGATAAAATTAGTATTTATTTCCCTACGCTTGATACAACTTTAAAAGGACAATTATTAAGAGTCTCTAATGAAGTAAAAATTTTAATGGGACGACAGATAGTTTATGCTTCGATAATTGTTCCAAATGTCAAAAACAAATTAATACCTGGAATGATTTTAGAAAGTTCTGTAAAAATTGGGAAGATTACATTACTTGATTATCTAAAAGAATTTTTCGTGAACTAATGGCAAGACTAGAATATAAATATTTAGTATCGAATCAATATCTAGATTCTATCCGTAAAGATTTGATGCCTTTTTTAGATTATGATAAATTTGCATCGGTTCAGCCAAATAAGGAATATACAGTTAGAAGTATTTATTTCGATACACTGGATTTAATATGTTATTACGAAAAATTATCCGGTCTAAAGGAGAGAAATAAATTTAGAGTTAGAGGATATAACGAACCACGAGGCAATGATACTGTATTTGTAGAAATTAAAAGAAAAAGTATTGATTACATTAGCAAAGATCGGGTTAAAATATTGTTCTCTCAGCTTGATGCATATTTAAATAATGATATGGATTCAGAGATATTTGATGAATTTTCTACAGAACAGAATAAATTTGAGCTTCCTTCAAATTTTTTATACTACTACCATATGCATCAGCTTAAGCCCAAAACTTTAGTAACATATGAAAGAGAGGCATTTGAGTGCCGGTTTGGTTCTAACCTAAGAGTTACTTTCGATAAAAATTTACGAACAGCAAAAGCAATTAAATTAGATGAGCTTTTCAACAACACTTTCAGTGACTATCCATTATCAAATTTCTTTATTCTAGAGGTTAAATATTACAAAGCACTTCCTTTTTGGATGCCCGAGCTGATTAATAAATATCACCTGCAACGCCAATCATTATCCAAGTATGCGTTTTCAATTGATGAATCAGTTCTGCGTAAAAATACTCTCAACAAAATTAAACGAGTTTATTAATGATAGAGAATCTGCAATCAGTTAATTTATTTTCTCCCACAATTTCGGATATAATAACAAATATTGTTATAAGCATAATCTGCAGTTACTTTATATCTATCGTATACAGATTTACATACAAGGGCCCCGGCTACTCTGAAAGTTTTGTTAATTCAATAATTTTTCTTTCTGCAATTACTGCTTTAGTAATAATGGTAATTGGAAATAATTTAGCCCGGGCATTTGGACTTGTAGGCGCCATGTCTATTATAAGGTTTAGAACAGCGGTAAAAGATACGCTAGATATAGTCTACCTATTCCTCTCTTTAGCAATTGGTATGGCAGCAGGAGTAGGTTATCATAAAGTAGCAATTATTGGTTCTCTTTTGCTTGGGATTGTTTTAATTATTTTTTCGGCAGATAAAGGAAATCTTTTCAGTTCAGCCAAATATATCCTTCAATTTTCGTTTAGCGGAAGTTTATTCGACGATGTTAATAAAAAACTAAATTCTCTTTGCCGCCAATCGGAATTAATAAGTATCAAAAGCAATGATCAGACAAAAGCCACCGATTACACATACTATGTGATGCTTAAAAGAAAAGTATCCGGCAGCGATGTTGTGTCTGAACTTCATAAAGTTGAGGGTTTAAACAACATAAACCTTTTTTACGATAAAGAAAATAGTTGATTATGCGCCTACAACTTTTCTTTATTTTCTTCTCGAGCATTATTTTTATTTTGTTTGGCTGCTCAAACAATTCCGAGCCTGATGATTCCCACATCAAGCAACTTACGCTTCAAAGAACGATTCCATTATCTTTTGGTGAACCATCAGATATCTCTTTCAACGTAGATTATAATTCGCTTTGGACAATTAGCGGTAAAACAAATCTAATTTATTTAATTGACCTTAATGGAAATATTATAAGAACATTAAAATATTCCGGAGATGATATTGAGGGAATTGCGTTTGACAGATCCGACTCGACATTATGGATTGCAGAAGAGAAAGAGAGAACAATACTACATTTAAATTTGAATGGAGAAATACTAAAGAAGAAGGTCATCAATATATTTGGACTACCAAATAATGGTCCCGAGGGAATTTGCATTGATAGCAACAATCGCATTTATTTGCTAAATGAGAAAAATCCCGACGCAATATATGTTTTAGATAAAAAGTTAAATTTATTAGAAGAGAAAGAATTGAAGTTTGCAAAGGATTATACCGGTATCGATTTTGTTGATGGTTTATTCTATATAGTGAGCGATGAGAGCAAAACTCTTACTTTTTTTGATCCGGTGAAGGGACCAATAAATAGCTATAATTTACCATTCACAAAGTTTGAAGGGGTTGCAGTTCACCCTGATAAATCAACATTTTATTTATTAAACGATTCTCTTGCTACGCTGTACGAGTACAAATTAAAATAATTACTCTGTTCGGTATTTTTTATAATTCGAATAACTGTCTTAATCAAGAATTATTTTGCGATAATAAATTATTCTTGAACCGGCATCCCGTAAGTTTCCCACTCTTCTTTAGAAGGACCATAAATACCCGGTACTTTTAATCCAGCTTGTCTCATTAGCACTGTCATTTGTCCGCGATGATGATTTTGATGAGCTACGAGGCTATCCAGTACACTTGATCTTTTCCATGGCTGGCCATACATATTCAATTCATCATTAAGCATTTCATCACTCCATTTTTCCTTTATTTGCTCAATCATTAAGTTTGACAATTTTTCATATTCCTCTTTTATAGAAATGGCCCGCGCTGGTACCGAAGCTTCTTCATTAAAATCGGGGAATGCCAAACCGGTTTTGCTCATCATTTCGCCGATTGTTTTAGTAATATGCCAGGCAATAAAACCAAGCGAACGTCCACCTTCAGTAACTTTTTGGGTTAATGATTGATCAGTTAAAAATGAAAGGACTTTCAATGTTGCCTCGCTTTCATATTTCCAGCCTTCATAAAAATCATTTAATGTTCTAAACATTACATTCTCCTTAATTAATAATTATTTTAGTTTTATCTCATAAATTCCCCCGGCATAAATCGGCTGGGATTCAATTACTATTTTAATTGATGATGTGTTGACTGTTTCGAATTCAACACTGTTGTATTTGTCTTTCTGCACACCATAGGGTTCATTATTGGTTGCGTACACTTGCCGCATTTCATCATTTTCCTGAAGATAAAAAACTTTCCATGATTTAGGGATTCTGCATTCCCCTTCGCCGGTATCATCAAACCAATAAATATCAACGCTCGAAATTTCATGCTTCTTATCAAATTCAAACCGAATCCATTCCGTAGTTCCCTTACTAGGCCACCAATGAAATTTTGGTGTATCATTATCATTTGACTTCACCGGCTCCAATCCATCAGAAACAATTTCGGGATTCTTACCATTCGACACGGAAATTTTTGCATTCGCTAAGATACTCTCCGCCTGTAAAGGTCGAACAGCATTTTCGTTATTAGCAATCCAAACGCTCATTTCTCCTTTTCCTCTGTGCGCCCACGCGTAATATGGAATTGCGGTAAATGTCTGTTCTTGTCTCGATAATGCTTTAGTTGAATCTAATTTATAACCGAAAGATTTTCCTTTAATCACAATCATTCCATTAAGAAGATTTGTTTGCTCTTCCTTTTCTAAAAAAGCGTTATTGTTCAATAATAAATTTCTCGTGTAACCATTATTATCAATCCACTCTGCGGCATATACTAGAGGCCCTACTTGAAGCGCAACGCGGTCTTTATTTGCTTCCACCTGAGGATGTGCCGCTACCCTTCTTATTGGCATTGGGAGATTTAATTCAATTTCATCTCCTTGTTTCCAGTTTGATTCTAAAGCAGCATATCCATTCTCAACGCTTGATTCTATTAATTTGCCATTAATTTTTATTGAATATTTTTCATCTGATTTTTCAACAAAATAGTATAGATTACCGGGGAGCGCTTCATTCCTTGCCCAACCAGGAATTCTTAAATTTATCTTTACTTTATCAACCCCCTCTATCTCCGATATTTTTAATTTTACAACACCGCTCCATGGATAATTTGTTTGCTGAATTAATTTTAATTTTGAAGAGTTAAGCTGAATCTCCGAATTATTAGCCGAATAAAGATTAACATAGAGATCATTATTGCTAGCGGCGTACATGTATCCCGCTATTGAAGCGATTAAACGTGTAACATTTGGGGGACAGCAAGCACACTCAAACCAGGATGCTCTTTCATGAGTTCCAAAAGATTGAAGTACATTTGGATAGAAAAATTTATTGCCGCTGATTCCAATTCCGGAAAGTAATCCATTATAGAGTGTTCGTTCTAACACATCAATATATTTTCCTTCTCCTTTTAATAGAAACATTCTATGATTCCAAAATATATTAGCGATTGAAGCGCATGTTTCATTATATGCACTCGCGTTCGGCAGTTCATAATCTTTTCCGAATCCTTCCCAAGAACCGGTTGATCCAAGTCCCCCATTCAAGTATATTTTTTTATGAACAACATTCTCCCAAATTTTATCAAGAGCATTCATATAATTTTCATCACTTGTAATTGCCGCAATATCTGCCATAGCAGAATACATATATGCGGCGCGAACAGAATGCCCGACAGCCTCAGTTTGTTCTATTACGGGAATATGATCCTGGCAGTACTCACCCCACAATTCACGTCCATTAATTTTTTTGCCTCTAATATCTAAAAAGAATTTAGCAAGATTTAAATATTCTCTTTTCCCTGTCAGTCTATATAATTTAACCAGCCCCAGTTCAATCTCCTGATGACCGGGTGGAATCTGAATTTTACCTTCTCCAAAAGTATGCACAAGATAGTCGGCATTTTTAATTGCAATATCAATAAACGCTTTTTTATTTGTCGCCATATAGTGAGCCACCGCCGCTTCATACATATGCCCCGCGCTGTACAATTCATGACTCCATCTAAGATTAGAAAAACGTTTCTCTCCAATTTGATTTTTCATCTTTTTGCTGTTCATAGTGCGTGCGGTAAAAAGATATCCATCTTCTTCTTGAGCTTTTCCAATTAAACTTATTAGTGAATCCAATTTTCTTTCAAGGTGAGGATCGGCTTTCAGCATCAAAGAATATGAAGCTCCCTCAATTGTTTTGTAAACGTCTGAGTCATCAAAACTATATTTTGTTTGAAACTCACCATCCTTTAATCCGCACGCAATCGCAAAATTATCGGTGCGTCCTGTTTCTTCACACAATTTAATTGAGGTTGGTATAGTAACTTTTCGGTTGGTCTCAATTCTATCAAACCAAAATCCATCATTAATGTGCACTTTAGTGAATGGAACCGGTTTAATTGGGTAATCACTGTTTGCTTGTGAAAATAGAGTAGCGGTGGTTAGTAATAATAATGATAGAAATTTCATTGTAATCTCTTCTTACTTTGTTAACTCGTTTATTGATTCTGTGAAGAGAAGATTAAACATCTTTGGATTTTCCATCATTATAAAATGTCCATAACCTTCCATCATTTTTAGCTCAAACGATTTTACTAATTTCCGGTTGTTCTCTATACCAACCGGCCATAAATCACAATTAATTGATATGATAGGAACTGATAACTGCGCTAACTGTTCAGTTCCATTATCGGAAAACATATTTTCCATTGCACTGAGAGCTACTTCAGAAGGCGCAGATGACATATCTTCAATTATACTTTTTACCAATTCGGGATCAGCGTTTTTAGGAAACATGGTTCCTACAAACCATTTTGCAGTCTCAATAAAATTTTCTTTAAATGGTTTCAGAAAAGCTTCACGTTGCTCGGCGGGAAACTCCTCCCCCAATGATTGAAAAGTATCAACTCCAATGATTCCAATTGTTTTATCCTTTAATTTATTCGCAGCATAAATAACAACTGAGCCTCCCATTGAATGACCAGCTAGAATTACTTTATTAAGTTTTAGGCTATTTACAACTGCGGCTACATCCTCTCCAAATAAATCCATTGTATAATTTTTCCTTTCCAAACCCGATAATCCATGTCCTGCTAAATCAATAGTTACTACCGTATAATTTTGAGCTAACTCTTCAACTTGATTTTTCCAATATGATTGGTCACAGCTCCATCCATGCACTAAAACAATCGCGGGCTTTCCATCGCCATATTTTGAAAACACGATCTCAACACCATCTTTAGATTTTACCTTTGATTCAATCGAGAACAACTGTGTTGTTAAACATAAAATGATTATCAAAACAATTTTTGATTTCATAACTATCCTTTTAATTATTGAACAATTACTGCCGGAATTTCTGCTTCTTTAATTAATTTATTGAAAAGAGGAATTTTACTCTCGATTACATTTTTTAATTTTAATAATTCAGCGTCAATCTTGCCGAACAACTCTTTTTTTAATTCAACCGCCTGCTCGGTGGGTCTAAAATCTCCGCGCGCCATATCGCTCGCCAATCCGGCAAGTTTATCATTTAATCTTATCGGGAAATTTAAAACATCTTGAGGGCTCTTCGATTTTGTTT
This sequence comes from Melioribacteraceae bacterium, assembly GCA_019638015.1. Taxonomy (NCBI): domain Bacteria; kingdom Pseudomonadati; phylum Ignavibacteriota; class Ignavibacteria; order Ignavibacteriales; family Melioribacteraceae; species Melioribacteraceae bacterium. Next base: position 3,878,663 of record JAHBUP010000001.1, read on the forward strand.
GATAGAGTGTTTCCTCTACAGCGGTTAACTCTTTCGAAATTAATTCCCCACTCTTTTTAATCTCATCTGTGTTTGGGAGTTTATTAAACTTATCTACCGCGTCATTAATTTGTTTACGGATGGTTCTAATCTGTTTAATTCCATTGTGCGTTTCGGTTAGTTTATCTCTTACAGATATAAGAAATTCGAATTGTTCTACTAAATTCTGCTGCGAAGATGAAGCACGAGGATCTTTCAAGATTTCAAAATTTACTTGTGTGGAATCTTTATCATAAACTAGAACTGCTGAATAATTTCCCGGAACAGCTAAAGGACCATTTAAACCGCCGCTTCCCCAGATAATCATTCCATCAAATTTTTCCGCGTTGGGGTAACGCATATTCCATATAAATTTATTAAGACCCTTTTTAATCGGCAGTTGGTCGGGCTTCTCTTTGGCTTTAGGTTTTATAGTTTTTATAATTTTCCCCGATTCATCTTTAATCTTTAACTCAACCAAATTACTATCGGGCATTTCATTAAAGTAATAATAGAATTGAACACCGCTCTGGAGATTTTTCCCCGAAGTAATTCCATCACTCGAATTACCACCTCTCATTCTGTACGCATTTCTTGGCTGATAGATATGATATTTTGAATCTTTAGTTACAAGATTCCTTAATGGAGAAATATCATCAATAATCCAAAATGATCTTCCTTGTGTTGCTACAATTAAATCTTCATTCTTAATTGTTAGATCAGTAATTGGAACAATTGGAAGATTCTGCTGAAAAGATTGCCAGCTCTCTCCATCATTAAATGAGATATACATTCCCTCTTCAGTTCCGGCAAACAGCAACCCTTTTTTAAAAGCATCAGCTCTAATAACACGAGTAAAATGTTTTTGATCAATCCCTTTATCAATCCGTTTCCATGTTTTACCGAAGTCGGTTGTTTTAAGAAGATACGGTTTATAGTCATCAAGTTTGTAACGTGTTGCCGCAATATATAATCCCCCTTCATTAAAGGGATCTGCTTCAATACTATTTATCTGCGCCCATTCAGGTAATAAGGTTTTTGGAGGAGTTATATTATTCCAGTTTTTTCCAAAATCAGTCGTTACATGAATTAAACCGTCATCACTGCCACTCCATATAATTCCAGACTTGATAGGTGATTCGGCTAAAGCAAAGATTGTACAATAATACTCAACACTTGTATTATCCTTTGTAATTGGTCCGCCAGATGATTTGAGTTTTGTGCTGTCATTGCGGGTTAAATCGGGACTAATGGCTTCCCATTTTTCTCCGCCGTTTGAGGTTTTGAATAATCTATTGCCAGCGGCATATAATATTTTTGAATCATGTTTAGAAAAAATTAGGGGGAAGTTCCACTGAAATCTATATTTCATTCCTTCGGCTCCATGCCCAATCGGGCTATCGGGCCAGACATTAACAACGCGGCTCTCTCCTGTTCTATGATTTAACATTGAAATATGTCCGCCATAATTTCCACCAAAAACAATATCATTATCATTTGGATCAACCGCGAGCCAGCCGCTTTCAAATCCGGCAGTAACCTCCCAATCTTTTTCTGATATAGAACCACCATCAGTTCTATGAAAAATTCTCACAGTCGTATTATCCTGCTGTGCCCCATATATTCTATATGGAAAATTATTATCAGTGGTAACTCTATAAAATTGTGCTGTAGCCTGGTTATGATATGTACTCCAATTCTTTCCGCCATCAAGAGTAACTTGAGCGCCACCGTCATCCCCAATAATCATTATATCAGGATTATTAGGATTTATCCACAAATCGTGATGATCACTGTGCGGAGTATTTATATTTTCAAAGGTTTTGCCAGCATCTTTAGAACGCCAAAATCCAACATTCAAAACATAAACTTTATCTTTATCCTTTTGATCAGCATATATTCTTTTATAATACCAGGCTCTCTGTCTTAAATTTCTATCTTCGTTTACTTTTTGCCAGGAATTTCCTCCATCATTTGACCTAAACACACCCCCGTTTTCATTTTCAATAATTGCATAAACTCGGTTGGGATCTACTGGAGAAACCGTAACACCTATTTTACCTATAATTCCTTTTGGCATTCCTTTATTATTAGTTATCTCTTTCCAGGTATTTCCGCCATCAACTGTTTTCCACAACGATGAGCCTTCGCCACCGCTTTCCAAACTATATGGAGTTCGTATAACACGCCACATTGCCGCGTAAAGTATTCTTGAGTTTGTAGGATCAACAGCAAGTTCGATTGAACCGGCTTGGTTATTAACAAATAAAATTCTTTCCCAATTCTTTCCACCATTTGTTGTTCTATAAACTCCACGCATTTCATTTGGTCCATAAAGGTGACCAAGACAAGCGGCATAAACTATATCGGGATTTTTAGGATCAATAATTATTCTATTTATATGTCGTGAATCTTCGAGTCCAATAAACTTCCAAGTTTTTCCGGCGTCATCACTTTTCCACATTCCATTTCCGCTCGAAACATTTCCGCGAACAGTTTCTTCTCCGGTACCAACATAAATTATGTTTGGATCCCAAGTGCTAACGGCAATAGCACCAATCGATCCTCCGAAAGATTTATCCGAAATACTTACCCATGTTTGTCCCGCATTTTCACTTTTCCAAACTCCACCACCTGTGGCGCCGAAATAAAAAAGATTTGGGTTAGAAGGAACACCATAAACCGCGCAACTTCTCCCTCCTCTGTATGGACCTATTCCCCTATACTCAATACCATTGAACAAAACAGTATCAATTATCTGAGCGGGAATTGTAATTGAAAAAAAGAAGAGCAGTAATAAGTTTAGAATTATCCTGGCGGGGAGATTCATTTTTTTCCTCTAAATTTTTATGGTTGGTTTTTCAGAGTTGAAAATATCCGAATTGCTAAAGCTTTTCAACATGTTTTTTCAATTAGTATTAGGTGTGGTTTTTCACAGTAAAGTAATTCTCGAGCAATTGGAGTAAATCTTTTAATCTGAGTATTAAACTAGAGAATTTATTTACAATAGAATCTCTTTGAGATGGGCAAGATTGTTTTCTAATAGAATTGATTTTTTTTCTTTATTAATCGATTCGGCGAGTTGGATTGGAATTTTAACTTCTCTGCCGATCACTTCTTCAACGGCGTCTTTAAACTTAGCGGGATGTGCGGTTTCGGCAACAATGCCGGTGTAATTGCTAATCTTATTTTTATCAACATAATCAATCAGCGATAAGTAGCCAACTGCACCATGAGGATCAATTATATAATTAAATTTTTCGTAAATGTTTTTTATTCCCTCTTTAGTAGAATTATCATCGAAGCTTGATGAAAAAACCGCATCACGAATCAACTCAATTTTATTTGAATATAACTCGTTAATTCTCTCAAGATTACTTGGGTTGCCAACATCCATTGCGTTGGAAAGAGTAAGCACTGATTCGCGGGGGGAGAAATTTGCGGTTTCAATAAATTCTGTAAAAACATTATTGGAATTTGTAGCTCCAATAAATTTGTAAATGGGCAATCCCATTTTTTTAGCTATCAAGCCAGCAGTTAAATTCCCCAAATTACCCGAGGGTATAGATATAATTATTTTTTTTGATTTATCTTTTACTTGTCTGTAAGCGTTAAAATAATAAAACGATTGTGGAATGAGTCGTGAGATATTAATTGAATTTGCCGAGCTTAAATTTACTTTTGTTCTTAAATCATTATCAACAAAAGCACTTTTTACTAGTCTCTGACAATCATCAAAGGTACCTTTAACTTCTACAGCTGTTATATTCTTATCAAGTGTGGTTAGCTGCTTTTCCTGAATAAAGCTTACCTTTCCTTGTGGATAAAGCACATAAACCTTAATTCCCTCAATAGCAAAAAACCCATTGGCTACAGCACTTCCTGTATCGCCCGAAGTAGCAACAAGAATCACCAATTCATCATCATTCCCTCGAACAAAGTATTCCATTGTTCGCGCCATAAAACGTGCGCCAAAATCTTTAAAAGCCAGCGTTGGTCCGTGAAACAATTCGAGAATCGCAAGCTCATCAGTCAAGTAATTTAAAGGAGCGTCAAAATTTATTGCATCATAAATTATTTCCTCAAGTTTAGCCTGGGGAATTTCATCACCAATAAAGTGTTTTGCTATTTCCAACGCAATTTGCTGAAAGGAATAATTCTCTATTTCATCAAAATATTTTTGTGAAAGGCGGGGAATCGATTCCGGCATATACAGTCCCCCATCTTTAGCTAATCCTCCAAGAAGCGCTTCCTTAAATGAGTTGAATTCTGTTTTATTTCTTGTACTATAATAGCGCATCAAATTACCTTTGGACCAACTTCATTAACCTGAGAAACATAAATTTTTGATCTATTTCCCGTTTTTGTTACTGTTGTTCTCATTGCTCTTGCAACTTTTACAGCGGTAATCTGAGAATCGCATAAAGCAAAAATAGAGGGGCCGGAACCTGAAATGGAACAGCCGAGCGCGCCATTATCGATTGCAGATTTTTTGATTTGATCAAAACCAATTATAAGCTTAGCTCTAACCGGCTCAATTATTTCATCTTTGATTGATCTTCCAATTAACTTGTAATTGCTTGTGGTTAATCCCGCCACTAATCCCGCCACATTTCCCCATTGACTAATTGCCTTTTTCAGCAATACTTCTTTTGGTAATATTTTTCTAGCTTCCGAAGTTTTAATTTCGAATTGAGGATGAACTACCGCACACCATAAATCACTTGGTGCTTTTATTCTAATAATATCAAGGGGATCGTAGCTTTTTATAATTATAAAACCACCATAAAGACATGGAGCAACATTATCGGCATGATAAGAACCGGAAGCTACAGCTTCACCATCCATCGCAAATTCAATCAGTTCATCTTTACTAAAGGGTTGATCAAGCAGTTCATTTAAACCATAAACAGCCGCTACTGCGCTTGCGGCACTGGAACCAAGTCCGCTACCTAAACCTATTTTTTTTCTTACTTCAACATCAACGCCAAATCCGGCATTTAATTTTTTCATCATCGAAATAAGAGCAACCGTTGCCGTGTTTTTTGTAATGTCATATGGAATCTTTCCACCATCGCCGGTAATTTTTGTTATTACTACTTTACCTTTAGTATTTAGCCGCAGGACAACTTCATCAACCGGACTATCTAACGCGAATCCCATTATGTCGAAACCGGGGCCAACATTTGAAACGCTTCCGGGAGCACTAATTTTAATACTCTTATTTCCCATTAATATACCATTTACATTATAATTTAATTTATTGAATTAGCTATTCGTAAAATATCAGATAAAATACCCGACGCGGTAATATCAGCTCCGGCACCCGGACCCTGTATAGTTAAAGGGCGCACGGAATATCTTTTTGTTGTAAATGTTACAATGTTATCACTTCCATGTAAATTTGAAAAAGGATGATTCTTATCGATTTTTTGTATGCTGAGACTTGCTTCTCCCTTCTCATATTTTGCAATATAGCACAATGTTTTCCCCTCAGCTAATGCTTCTTCTTTCATCATATTAAATTTATCGTCATCCTTTTTTAGTATTTTGAAGAATTCGTCAATTGAAGCTGCTTTTTCAGCTTCGGGGGAGATAAGCTTTTCAATTTTTACATTTTCAAGATTCATATTAATTCCAACCTCTCTCATCAGAATTAATATTTTTCGTGCCATATCAAGACCATTTAAATCATCTCGTGGGTCTGGTTCAGTAAATCCTTTAGATTTTGCATCTTTAACAATTTCAGAGAACTTTGAGGATTCTCTTAACGAATTAAATATATAACTCAATGTTCCGGAGAGAACGCCTTCAATTTTTATTATTTCATCACCGTTGGTAATTAATTCTCGCAAAGAACCGATGATTGGCAATGCCGCTCCAACATTAGTGCTGTATCTAAATTGAGATTTTCCTTTTTTAGCAGAGGATCTTAATTCTTTATAATTCTCAAAGTTTTGCGAATTCGCAATTTTATTTGGTGTTACAACCGATATCCCATGCAAAAGAAGATCACAATAATTTTCAACAACAATTTTGCTCGCCGTACAATCAACAACCACTGAATTAGAAAAACCAAATTCTTTAATAATATCAATAAACTTTTTAATATTTGATTTATCAGTGGAGTTATCAATTAAGTTTCTCCACTTTTTAGGATCCATTCCCTTTTTATCCCAAACCATCTTCTCAATATTAGCGATACCGATTAATTTTAATTTTGCTTTTGAGATATCAGTAGGATAAATATTCTCAGTCGCTATTAAATCGAGAAAGGCTCCACCCACCAATCCAGTTCCAACTACAAACAGATTTATATTCTTTTGTTTATCGAAGAAAAGAGAATCATGCAAAACATTCATTGCTTTAGTAAGAGTATTTTTATTTATAACAACTGAAATATTTAATTCGGATGAGCCCTGCGCTATAGCAATAATATTCACACCGTTACTACCGAGGGCTTTAAATACTTTTCCGGAGATACCCGGTGTGTGTCTCATATCTTCGCCAACAATTGCAATGATTGATAAATTCTTTTCAATTACTACTTCATCAATCATTCCGTCACGGATTTCCCACTTAAACTCTTCCTCAATAACCGCTTTAGCGCGTTCACCGCTTTGAGGCGCCACAGCAAGACACACAGTATGTTCGGATGAGGCTTGTGTAATCATTATAATATTTATTTTTTCTTTCGCTAATGCGCTAAATATTCTTGACGCGATTCCAACTACCCCCACCATTCCGCTTCCCGAAATTTGAAGCAATGATATATCATCAATCGAAGTAATTCCCTTAACACTAAATTCTCCACCTGTATCTTTTCCCGAAATTAATGTTCCATTGTGTTCGGGATTAAATGTGTTTTTTATTCGGATTGGTATTTTCCTAAGTTGAGCGGGACGCATAGTAGGAGGATAAATTACTTTTGCGCCAAAGTGAGATAATTCCATAGCTTCTAAGTAAGTAACCGATTCAAGAGAAAATGCGCTTGGAACTTTGCGCGGATCAGCGGTTAAAATTCCATCAACATCTGTCCATATTTCTATTTCCTCTGAATTTAATGCCGCACCAAAAATTGAAGCCGTATAATCTGATCCCCCTCTTCCAAGAGTTGCTGTTTCATTTAACTCGGTAGAACCAATAAAACCAGTAATTACCTGAATGCTTTTGTGCTCAGAAAAATAATTTACAATATTGAGGTTGGTTTTCTCAAAATTAACTCTAGCTGTTCCAAAACTATCATCTGTTTTAACTATTTTTCTCGCGTCCAAATATTCAGCATCTATATTTCTGCTTTTCATGGCATCTGCAATAATTGTACAGGAAAGCCTCTCTCCGAAACTCATGATAAAATCCAGCGAACGTGGAGTTAGCTCTTTAACTAAAAATACTCCCGTCAATACTTCTTCAAGTTCACGCAAAAGATCAGCAACCTTAAAAGCGGTAGAATCTGTAATGGATTTACTGATTAATTTTTGAACCGCTTCGTGATGAATTAATTTTACCTGATTTAAATCATGCAGATACGTTTCATCGCGTTTAAATGCTTTATTTGCAGTAGCAATTAATTTATCGGTTACTGTTTGAAACGCAGAAAAAACAACTGCGAATTCAATTTTTTTTGCGATATAGTTTTCTAAAATAGAAATGACTGAAGCAATTCTTGCGGGATTACCCACCGAAGAACCACCAAATTTAAGTACTTTCATAAGATTTACATAGTTGTTGAAAATTTAGGGCGAATGATAAAAAAAACTAGGGTTAATCGAAATGATTCAAATAAATTAAATTTTGGAATCTGACGAGAAAAAGAGAAGTAAGTTATAACTTACTTCTCTAGCTCTGGTGCAAATGTTATATTCTCAAATTTTCCATTCTCAATTTCAGCTTTAGGGCGAGGTTTATCTTTACGTGAGCTGTATGTATGTTTTTCAACTGTAAACTGAAAACTTCCGCTAACGGTTCTGTTTGCTGTATCATAGATTTCTACAATTGCCTTACCTTCGATAGAGTTCCACTGCGGGGCATCGGCACCATCCGGAGCCCAAATTAATTCAGCGTCTGGAGATTCCCCTTTTTCTTCATCTCTTGGAACATAAACCAACTCGACCGGCAATTGTTCTAGTAATTTGGATTCTTTCAGATAGAGATGCATTATTTTATCTCCGGCATCGGCGTGCACCTGAATAAATTTGTCGTTACCAATAGTAACTAATTGGGCGCTGCTTACTTTTCCAGGAAAGTCTTTTCCGTCAACAGTACAACTAATTTTATTCTGCGCGTAATTTAAGGTAGATACAAAGAACAAGGCGGTAATAAAAAAGTATATTCTTAACTTCATTTGTTCTCCTATTTGTTTCTAGCGATTGTAAAAATAGTCTTTGTGTGTAAAAAATAAAGTGGCATAATTTTTACTCGGCAAATGTAATATAAAAAGACCTTTCATGTAAAAGAAAAATAGTTTAACTCAGCAATAAATTAAGCATAAATAACCGCGCTCAAATATCCAACTACTCCGGACATATCTCCTGTGGTTTCACCCGAGTCAGTTCTGTATAGCACTTCAGCATTCTTATATCCTTTGATATGCGCTGATCTAAGTAAAACTGAAATTGGACCACCACCGCATGCTTCACATTTATTTCTTTCGAGATCATCAATTAATTTTTCATAGTTCATAGTGCTGATATTTTTTTCAACCTGAACATCAAGGCTATTAGATTTTTTTCTATCGTGAAAATGAGATAGATCCGAACTGGCGATTATTATTGTTTTATTATCATAAACAGAAGCTATTTTCTCTGCCAGTATCTCTACATATTCTCTTCTCTGATCCCCCATTACAATTGGTATTAGTGTAAATTCTTTTAAAACGGTTTGAAGAAAAGGAAGCTGAACCTCGAGCGCATGTTCTTGTCTGTGTCCATTGATTCCTTTGAATATGAAACTCTCATCTTCGATCAACTTATTTATCATTTCCTTATTTAATTTTATTTCACCAATTGGAGTTTTGTATGCCTCTCCGTTGTAAATTGAAATTCCAGGAAAATATTCCCGGTGACTTGGAGAAATTACTATTACCTTATCAAAGTCTTTACCTATAAGTGTATTATATGCATAGGCTGCCGTTTTACCCGAATATGGAAATCCAGCATGTGGTGAAACCAAGCCGAAAATTCGCTCAAATCTTTTTTCCGGTTTTGTGATCTCTAGAAGTAAATTTATTTCTTTCTCCAACTCTGATTTTGAATCGGGATAGAAAATACCTGCGACGACGGGTTCACGTACTATTTTCATTGTACTATTCTCCCAATATAATTTCTTCACTAAATACTTCCGCTGTAAAGCCCTTTAGTTTTAATTGTTTTGTTTGCCAGTATTTTTTTGGAAGACCGCTTTTTTTACAAATGGCATCAAGGAATTGATCGCGGTTCATATTGTGTTCAATAGGTACTTGTGGTAAAAGCAATCCACGCGCGCTATTTTCTTCAAGAATTAAACCATGTTTGCCAATTACTATTTCATCATAAGAATGCATTTTGAAAGGTGGGGATAGAACAGATATTTCAATTTTTATATTAGGAAGTTCGCTTTCCGATAATCTTGGAAATCGTGGATCATGTATCGCCGCTTGGATTGCCGCGTCACAAACTGTATCAAAAAGAGGCTGATCAGATATTATGTATCCAATACAACCTCGCAAGGAATTATATTCAGTAAGCGTTACAAAGGCACCCGCGTTTATTTTAAGAGAGGGATATTTTTCATAATCGGGAGTTTCAACTTTCATCTTGCTAAAAATTGATTCGATTGATGATCGGGCCGCCGAAAGGAGAATAGTTTTTTCTTCGTGAGTCAGGTTCATTTTATATCTTATAAATTATTAAACCGTTCTTTTCCTTTAGCAGAAATAAAAAGTTTCTAAATATGAAGAAGGAATCGTTAAATAAACTTGTAACCTTTTCATTGAGTTCAACTTTTATTAATTCTTTCTCCGAATCGAATTCAAGCGCAAAAAAAATATTAGAATAGATATTCTCTTTAATCACATAGTTGAAGGAAAATAACAGGTTAGTTTTATAGTGGATTAGCTCAACATCACCGGTGACATTATATTTATTGGTTATTGATTCAATCAATGCTCGAATAGAAAAATCAATATTTGCTGTTAATTTTTCGGGGTAACGATAATTATCCCACTTTGCAGATTTATCTTGTTCGCTTCGCAGTGAGTTGATTCTTGTGTAATCCGGACCAATATTTTCAACAATCTCCCCTGATAGATAATTCAACGCAAAATAATCTCTGTCTTCAAATCCTTGAGTGTATGCGTAAACAATATCATCTGCAACAAAATGAAATGTTAATGTTGAATTGCTCCACAAAACATTTTGGGAATCAACATCAAAAGCAATTATTTCTTTATGCTGAGGCATATCTGGCTTTGGAAATCTATGAAAGTAAATAATATTTTTATACACAGAATCGATCCCCAGCCAATACTTTTCCTCCATCTGAAAATTCTTAAAGACTGTCTTAGTAGTATTTAAATCGTAACAATCAAAAAACACTTCCTTAGTTGTAATATCTCGCGATTCAATAATTATTTTATCATACTCCGAAATCAACAATCTCCACAGCTGTCGTTTTGAATTATAATTAAAATGCTTTTCCATTATTTCCCATTTTATATAATTTATTCCAATAGCGCCAAATACTTACCAATGAATGAACCAAATTTACTCTCAACTATAATGGTTTAAATCTGGCGGTAAAGTGTCTCAGCATCGGAGCTTCATAAGTAAAGGTATAACCCTTCAGCTCATTCCTCTTTTTGAAAACCTCTATCAAAACTTCAGCAACATAATCAATATGACTTTGAGTATAGACTCTTCTCGGAATAGCCATTCTAACAAGTTCCATCATTGCCGGAATCAGATTTCCATCAGCGTCATATTTTCCAAACATTACGCTGCCAATTTCACAGGCACGAATCCCCCCCTCAATATACATTTCGCAAGTAATTGATTGTCCCGGAAATTGATCAACCGGAATATGAGGCGCGAATCGTTTTGCGTCAATATAAATAGCGTGCCCTCCCGGCGGTTCAATAATTGGAATTCCATTACTCAATAATTTTTCGCCGAGATATTCGATACTACGAATTCTGTATTGCAAATAATATTCATCAACAATCTCTTCCAAACCTTGGGCAATAGCTTCGAGATCTCGTCCTGCGAGTCCGCCGTAAGTTGGAAAACCTTCGGTTACGATTAAGAGGTTTCGCGATTTCATCGCAAGCTCTTCATCATTAATTGAGAGCCAGCCCCCAATATTTACAAGCGCATCTTTTTTTGCGCTCATTGTCGATCCATCGGCATAGGAGAACATTTCCTGGCATATTTCTAAAATTGATTTCTCTTTATATCCCTCTTCTCTCATTTTTATAAAGTAGGCGTTTTCCGCAAAGCGACAGGCATCAAGAAACAGAGGAATATTATTTTGTTTGCAAATCCCCGATACTTCTTTAATATTTTTCATCGAGACAGGTTGACCGCCCCCCGAATTATTGGTTACTGTTAATACAACAAGAGGAATATTTTCTTTTCCATACTTTTTAATAAATGATTTAAGAGCTTCAATGTCCATATCCCCCTTAAATGGAGCTCGTATTTCGGGATGCTTGCCAACCTCATTTAATAAATCGTGGGCTTCCGCTCCGCTATACTCTACATTTGCTCGGGTTGTATCAAAAAAAGTATTGGCGGCAAAGTATTTTCCTTTTCCACCAAGAATAGTAAACAATATTTTTTCCGCGGCTCTTCCTTGATGGGTTGGAATAATAAACTTATCGCCTGTAATTTTTTTTACTGCGCTTTCAAAGCGGTAATAACTTTTTGCACCGGCATAACTTTCATCGCCACGCATAATACCGGACCACTGTTCCGAACTCATTGCCGAGGTACCGCTGTCAGTTAGCAGGTCAATTAGTACATCATCCGCGTGAATTAAAAAAGTATTGTAACCGGCATCCTCTAATATTTTTGTTCTTTCTTCTTTGGTAGTAAACCTAATCGGCTCGACCGATTTAATTCTAAATGGCTCAATAATGGTTTTCATTTTTCCTCATTTTTTAGTGAAAGAAAATTAAGAATTATTAGATAACTACGGCATCATAATAAGTGGGAGAGAAATAGATAAAAAAGTTTATGTAAAGTATACTTGACTTTTTGTAAAGGTTGCTATAATTTGGATTTGTAAAAAATCACTGAAGGAGTTAAGAATGAAAAATGTCATTAAAAATTTTTCGTTCCCCTATACTAAACAGATATTGATTTCCTCATCGATAATGATTTTTCTCCCGCTATTAATATTTGGTTTGATTGATACAAAATCAATAATTGATTCTACCCCCTACCTTTTCAAATCATTTTTTCTAATTTCCTCTCTACTTGCTGCACTGGGGTTTATTTATTGTACACTGGGTTTTCATTTCAAAACGAAACGGGGAGATGAACTTAAATTCAGAATTCATCTAGAATCTCTGGAGTTTGCATTTACTACTTCGCTTGTTTTCTTCTTCGTATTTGTTTTTATTTTTTTGAATTTCGCGCCAACGATGTTGAACTACATTTTAATAATTCTTGTAATCGTGGGAATTGTAGCTTATTTAATTGGGATGGAATTTATTAAGGAAAGGTACGAGTGAAAAATATATTACATGTTATGCGTGCCGAAAGGCGATTATCGCAAGACGATTTGGCAAAACTACTGGAGGTTTCCCGTCAAACAATTAACGCTATAGAACGGGAGAAATATGATCCGAGTCTTCCTCTTGCTTTAAAAATTGCAAAAGTATTTAACCGAAAGGTTGAAGAGATTTTTTTCCTGGAGGAAAAATGAATCTAATAAAAATATTTCGAGAAGAGCTATTCATCTCTTTAATCATGTTTGCTGTTTTTAGTTATGATGTTTACTTGAAAGGAGAAACAATAGCAAACAGCATGCTGATCAGCATCATTTTTTTAATTATTACGTGGGCAATCTTCTACTTTGTTTTTGTTCGATTAGGTAAAGATTTCAAACTGGACGAGAGGGAATTTTTCATATTTATTCAAATAGGATATATCTCTGTTTTTCTTTTCATCTCCTGTTTGATAATTATTTTTACTTTTCAAGAGGTCACTCTACCATTATTAAATGTTACGATCGCAAAAATTTGGGGACGCTATCTATTGCCCATTTTTATTTTAACACACGCTTTAACCGGACTTGCTTACAATTACTTTAGGGAAAATTTTTAATTCATTTATTTATAGTTTTTATTAATTTAGGTCTGCCCTCATTAAAAATACAAGGAGAATCTAAATGGAAGAAATGCAAAACCAGGATGCGCCTAAAATGTCCTCCGTTGAAGAAGAAGAGTTCGAAATGAGTCATACAGACAAACTTGTTGGTGTGTTATCGGAGCCCGTTCCTACCTTCACTAAAATGGCGCAAGCCGAACCGAAGACAATTGATTGGATTTTGCCGGTTCTTGTTTTTATAGTAATCGCAATACTCTCTAATATAGTAATGATGAGCAATCCTGAAATCCGTTTAAGTGTAATTGAAAAGCAAACAAAGAATATTGAGCAGAACTTTGATGAAATGGTTAAAAAAGGGCAAATGACTGAAGCACAGAAAGATGAGCAGATGGAGGCAATTAGAGATAGAATGAGTGAACAGGGAATGACTCAGTATATCTTCACCGGATTTGGAATTCTTGTTGTAACGTTTATAATGTTTTTTATTGTAAGCGGCGTTTTTCTTCTAATTGTAAAAGTTGGATTAAAGGGGGATGGAAATTATAAGTCTGCAATGGTTTCCTACGGTCTTCCCTACTACATCAATATATTGCAAATAATTGTTATGGTAATCTTAGCTATGGTTATGAATAAATTTTTTACCGGGACAAGTCTTGGAGCATTAACCGATGCCGATGGCTCCACAATTACTGGTTGGTTGTTAAATAAATTAGATCCATTCACAATTTGGTTTTATGTGATTATTGGTATTGGATTTGCGAAGATGTTTAAATCAAATGACATCAAAAAATATGTTATCACAATTGTTGGAGTCTGGTTACTTACCAGCTTAATATTCTTCTATCTCGCTCAGGCCATACCATTCTTAAAATGGTTTTCGATGTCGTAAAATTTACAAGGGTAGAGGTGGGTATTACCTCACTTCTACCTTTATTTTTTCTCAATCAATTTAATACTCTCAATTTCTTTTTTTGACAATTCACGTACTTCCGCCGATTTCAAACTGCCTAGCACTATACTTTTAATTCTAACTCGAACCAACCGCAAAGTTGGAAATCCAACTGCCGCGGTCATTTTTCGTACTTGCCGATTTCTCCCTTCAGTAATAGTTAATGAAATCCAACTAGTGGGAATGTTCTTCCTTTCTCTGATTGGAGGATTTCTTTCGGGGAAATTTGGATCGCTAATTATTAATGCTTTTGCCGGTAAAGTTTTTTTACCTTCTATTAACACTCCATCAATTAATTGCCGGATTGCTTTTTGAGTAGGGATACCTTCCACCTGAACATAATACTCCTTTTCTAATTTGTTCCGCGGATTTAGCAAATGATCGGTTAATAACTTGTCATTCGTGAGAAGAAGCAGTCCCTCGCTATCCAAATCTAATCTGCCAACAGGATACACATCCTTAGGAAAATTAAAAAGTGTTGAGAGTGTTTTTCTATCGTTCGCATCAGTAAATTGTGAAAGCACGCCATACGGTTTATAAATAGCAAAATAATAATAAGTGTTTCTCATTATTCTTTTTTAAGAAGTTTTCTAATGCTCTTTTCTTCTCCAAATACAAGTAGTACATCCTCTTTTTCTATAGTTGTTTCACCGGTTGGAATTCCAATTATCTGTTCAGAAGTGGTTTCACCAAAGCCCAGCATATTAGATTTGGTTATTTTTCTTTTAATTGTAACAACATTCACTTTATAATTTTTGGGTAAATCAAGTTGTTGAAGAGTTTTTCCTGAAAACTCAATTGGAGCAATCATTTCAACTATACTATAATCGGTCTCAAGTAAAACAGAATTAATTACTTTATCCATCATTAAAGTATTAGCAACCCGCATAGCGGCTTCTTCGGTGGGAAGAATGATTTCTTTTATTCCAAGATTAGAAAGAATTCGTTTGGTAATTTCGGTGGTGGCTCTAACAATAATTCTTTTAACACCCAGTATTTGCAATATAGAAACCGTTAAAATACTCGCCTCAAAATCATCCCCCATACCAACAATTACAGCATCATACTCATGTAGATCTTGAGTTCGAAGAGCTTTTTCATCTGTAGAATCGAGACGAACTGCGCGGGTAACTATTTCTTTTACATCTTCGAGTTTATTTATATCGCTGTCGATTGCTAATACTTCAGCTCCCTTTTCCTCTAAAAAATTTGCGAGAAATCCACCGAAATTTCCAAGTCCTATTATTGCGAATTTTTTACTCATATTATTCCCAATTAAATTATAGTTTTTTCTTCTACGTAATCGTAAAGATGAACATCCATTTTTTTAAATAATGCCAGTGTAAATGTTAAAAAGCCAATTCTTCCAATAAACATTGCCGAGGTAATAATTAGTTTTCCAAATTGAGAAAGTTCAGGAGTAATACCCAAAGTGAGTCCAACTGTGCTTGATGCCGAGATAACCTCAAAAAGTATTTTTTCGAATGACGCGTTTTCCGATAGTAGTAAAAGAAAGGTAGCTATTGATATATAAATCATGCTTAAAATAATTGTGCTAAATGACCGACTTATATCGAAAGATGAGATTCTTTTTTTAAATATTTCCACTCTGTCTTTTCCTCTGGCAATGGAGAAGAGATTTAGTAGCGAGATAGAAAATGCCGTTGTTTTAATTCCTCCCCCAGTTGAAGCTGGGGAAGCGCCAATCCACATCAATACAATAATTATAAAAATAACCGGTAATGATAATTTTGTAAAATCTACTGTGTTAAATCCCGCGGTTCTAGTAGTAACCGATTGGAATACCGAAGTTAAAACTTGCTCAAAGGTATTTTGACTATTCATACTTTTATTTGCTTCAAGAGCAAAATAAAAAACAGCACCCACGATAATTAGTGCAACCGAAGTAATTAATACCAATCTTGAGTGAAGTTTGAACTGAATATTATTCTTATTTAGCACATTATTAACAAATACTTTTCTAATATCTCTAAGTACCGGAAAACCAAGTCCCCCGGCAATTATTAAAAACATGATAATCAATAAAAATGGAAAATTTAGGAATAGGTTTTCATGAGCCAAGTTCTGGCTTAGCAAAGAAAATCCCGCGTTGCAAAAAGCGGAGACGGAATGGAAAACCGAGAAGAATATTTTTTCTTTAGTTGATGATATAAATGATAAATCTGCAAAATTAAAGATTAACAGTGCTCCAATAAATTCAATAATAAACGTAAGACCAACAATTTGATAGATTAATCTTTTCAATCCGCTTATATTTTCCTCGCCAAACATTTCCTGCACAGCAACATACTCTTTTAAGTTGTACGATTTTCCCGACGAAAATGCAAAAAAAGAAGTAAGCGTCATTATCCCTAATCCACCAATTTGAATTAATCCGAGAATAATTAGCTTTCCGTTATACGTAAAGAATCCCTCTGTATCAACAACAGTGAGCCCTGTTACTGTAACCGCACTCGCCGAAGTAAATAATGCGTCAACAAAACTAATATACCCGCCATAAGTTGATTTGGGCATCATCAATAAAAGCGCTCCAATTATAATAATCACTATAAAACTTATCATTAAAAGCATAGCCGGCTGAATTCTACGGTTGATTAATTTTTTGCTCTGGTTAATCGCTTCCAGCAAAAGCGTAATTATTGCAAGTGTTTGTGTGATTATTAGGTAAACATAAGTCAGAGTTTTTGGACTGAGCATTGGATTAATCGAAAAGACTATTCCGCTTATCAATTGAGGGAACAATAAATAAATTATTATAAACCCTATGAGTAGCAACTCAATTCTGTGTGATTTAATAAAAGCAAGTCTATCCTTTTCGAGCGCAACTCTCAAAATGTAATAAATTGAAAATCCATACAGCACTGTTCCGGGGAGTATAGATGTATATTCTTTAATTTCATCTTTTAAATAAAAACCAAAATCAGCAACCATGCTAATCAAAGCCGTGATAGCTAGCAGCGCCATGAAAATTCTACTATAGCGTATCAGAGAGTTTCTTAAAATTTCTCTTTTATGGTGGGCTTGCGATTTCCTGCTGCCATTTTTAATATTTAAAGATAGCTTCGACATACCTAATTTACACTCTGCGGATCAACATCAATTATTAATCTCACATCTTTGAACTTAGATTTTTGATTAAACTCAATGAACGATTGAATAATGGCATTACGCAGAATTTTTCCGGATGGATCTCGTTTTCTACTACTCTTCAAAATTATTTGAAAGCGATAACTCCCTTTTACTTTGAAAATTGTAGCCTCCCCCGGAGGTGTAATTATTAATGATTTACCATATTTACATAAATAACCATAAAACTCATTAATCGCGGCACGTGCCCGAGTTTCATTTTCATCTTTAATTTCAATTAGTCCAATTTTTGAGAAGGGAGGGTAGCCGCTCTGTTCCCTTAGTAAAATTTCTTTTTCATAAAATCCTTCATAATCATATTCCACAACTTTTTGAAGGACAAAATGTTTATGATTTTGAGTTTGGATTATTACCTCCCCCTCTTTCCCGCTTCTTCCCGCCCTTCCGCTAACTTGAGTTAGAAGTTGAAAGGTTCTTTCATCCGCTCTAAAATCGGGCAGCCACAATGAAGTTTCAGCGGCAACAACTCCAACCAGAGTAACATTTGCAAAATCCAATCCCTTTGAAACCATTTGCGTACCAACAAGAATATCAATTTCCCCTTTACTAAAACTATTCAGCAGTTCCCCAAGTTTACCTTTTCTATTAATTGAATCGGAATCTACCCTCTCAATTTTTGCTTTTGGAAAATAATACTCCAATTCATCTTCAACTCTTTGTGTACCAGTTCCAAAAAACTTTAATGAAATTGAACCACAGATTGAACACGCTTTTGGCACCGGTTTTATAATTCCGCAATAATGACAATGAAGAATATTTTTACTTAAATGATGAACCATCGATACAGAACAGTCATCGCACGTAATAACTTCTCCGCAGTCATCACAAAATACTTGAGTCGCAAATCCCCGCCGGTTCTGTAAAATTATTACACTTTCCTTTTTCTGAAGTCTTGTGTCAATCGCATCAATTAATTGCTTACTAAAGATGCTCTCCATTTTTTTCTTTTTACGTTCAATAGTAACATCAACAAGTTTTATAACCGGAAGTTTTGCGTCATCAATTCTATCGGGTAATTCCAGCAACTTATATTTTTCGTTTTTCGCATTGTACATGCTTTCAATTGAGGGAGTGGCTGATCCTAAAATTACTGGACAGTCATTAAATTTAGCTCTTATAACGGCACATTCGCGAGCATTGTATTTGGGTACAATATCATTTTGTTTATAACTCTGATCATGCTCTTCATCAACAACAATTAATCCAATGTTTTTTAATGGAGCGAACAAAGCGCTTCGTGGACCTATCACAACTTTATATTTACCGGAAACTATTCCACGCCACGAATCATATCTTTCGCCAAGCGACATTCTACTGTGCAATACCGCAGTTTTATCTTCAAAATAATTAATGAAACGTGTTGTTATTTGGGGCGTTAATGAAATTTCGGGGACGAGAATAATTGCAGTTTTTCCCTGCTCAACAACTTTTTTTACTAACTCAATATAAACTTGAGTTTTGCCACTGCCAGTAACACCATATAATAAGTAAGGATCAAACTTGTTTTCATTTATGGATTCGCTAATCGTATCAACCACTTTCTGCTGGGACTCACTTAAGATTATGTTTTTTGATTCTTCTTTATACGATTCCGTGTAAACTCTCTCAACTTCTTTCTCAAATACTTCTATAAGATTTTTCTGGATTAATGAATTGATAGTAGTTGAAGAAGTGTTTGTTTTTTTGAGTAACTCGCTCTGTTGTACCGCCACTTTCTGTGAAATAAGTTCCATGAGAATAACAACTTGCTTTGTGGATTTTCTTTCCACTTCTGGCATTATCTCATAAATTTCTTCCAAACTTTTAGCAAGTTTAACATACTTTACTTTTTTAATCCTAACCTTACCCTCATCAATAAAAGTAAGAATGGATATTGCTCCAATCTTTTCGAGCGACTGAAGTGACGCGTAGAGGTTTTTCTGTTTCAATTGTTTTTGCAGCTGGGAAATTTGATGAGTTTCTTTCTCTATCAAAACTGAAAGCAATTTAGAGCGGGGTGAATTTTTTTTTGTCTCAGTAGAAATCAATTTATTGCAATAATCAAAATCAACAACAACTTTTCTTTTAGATTCAACATCTGAGCCGTATGGAACGCAATTTCGCAAAGCTTCCCCAAGGGAGCTCATGTAATAATCGGCAATCCATTCATAAAACTTCAATGCTTTTTCATCAAAAATAGGAAGGTCATCAATTACATCGCGAACCGTCTTAATTTTTTCTTTAATATCAGATTCGGCTGAAGTAGAAACAACAAATCCGGTGAGTACTCTTTTCCCAAAAGGAACAACTGCGCGCACTCCTACTTTTACCGAGTCTTTCAACTCTGCCGGTATTAAGTAGGTGAATGAATTTCTAAATGGTAAAGGAAATACTATTTGGCAGTACATAATAACTCTCAAATTTCGGATTCCCGCTCAAAGCTTTGTAATTATAGGAAATAATACCAAACATTAATTGCCTCAAGCCGAAAGCTTTTCTCAAATATAATCATTCTTTTGTGGATTGCATAAATCAACAATACGTCTTATTTTGCTACCCCTAAATTAATAATGGAGAAAAGATGAAAAAAATACTCGCATTCTTTCTAATTATCACAGTATCAATTTCTTTTGCAAATGAAGAAAAATATGGGAAAGAAATAACTATCAAAGAAAAAACTGATATATCTAAAATATTAGAAACACCAGCTAAGTTTGAAGGAAAGTCGGTTTTAGTTGAAGGTGATGTTCTCGCAGTTTGTCCCAGCAGAGGATGCTGGATCGAGGTTTCAGGTAATAAAGAAGGTGAGAAATTAAAAGTTAAAGTTGAAGATGGGGTAATCGTATTTCCTCAAGACGCAAAAGGGAAAAAAGCTTTAGTTGAAGGAACCATAGAAGTAGTTAAAGCAGAATCGGAATGTGGTGGTCATGAGGGTGAAGAAGCTAAAGCCGATGAAGGCGGATGCTGTTCGGGTAGCAAGAGCGCAAAAGTTTATCAACTTCGAGGTTTGGGAGCTGTTATAAAATAATCAGAGTTTAGAATTGTGAAATGATAATGAGCCCCGGAGAACCCGGGGTTTTTTATTATAAATAATTTGGTGTAATTATAAAAATTACTTCATTAATTTAGTGTCGAATTATCTTCTCGTCCGTCTTAAGTATGCAATTTTCTTTAAAATGAATCACTCATTAAATTAGAGGCATTATGAAATACAAATCATTATTTATGCTGATGATCGCGCTGGTCTTCTCAGCAAATCTAATAGCGCAAAAACTTAACACAATCGACATCCCCTACAAAACATTTACTCTTAAAAACGGCTTAACATTAATTGTTCACGAAGATAACAAAGCACCAATTGTTGCAGTTAATATTTGGTATCATGTTGGTTCTAAAAACGAAAAACAGGGTAAAACCGGTTTCGCGCATTTATTTGAGCATTTAATGTTTAATGGAAGCGAAAATTTTGATGATGATTATTTTAAGATTATGGAAAAAATTGGGGCAACTGACTTGAACGGTACCACCAATAATGACCGCACAAACTATTTCCAGAATGTACCAAAATCGGCTCTCGATTTAGCCTTGTGGATGGAAAGTGATAGAATGGGGCATTTACTTGGTGCCGTTACTCAAGCAAAACTTGATGAGCAGAGAGGTGTAGTTCAAAATGAAAAACGTCAAGGTGAAAATGAACCTTATTCAATTGCTTATGAATTAATTACTCACAATACTTATCCCAAAGGGCATCCATATTCATGGACGGTAATCGGCTCAATGGAAGATCTTGAAGCGGCAAAACTTGAAGATGTTCATGAATGGTTCAAAACTTATTATGGACCAAATAATGCCGTGCTTGTTGTTGCAGGTGATATTAACGCCGAAGAAGTTTATAAGAAAGTAGAAAAATATTT